>JAJRUU010000022.1 GCA_024277605.1 bacterium | reverse complement strand
CCCGGCTAAAAACAAAGTCACCCCTTCCAAGTATAAAGTAATTCTATTAGGCGTAGATGGGCTTACCGAAAGGGTGATCAGTCGGCTTATAAGTCAAAATAAATTGAAAAACATACAATACCTGCGAGAGCATGGCGCATATGGTCGGATTGCATCAATTGATCCTACCGCCTCCCCTGCTCTGTGGACTTCTATGGCTACCGGAAAAAAGCGGGAAGACCACGGTATTATTAACTTTGAGATAGTAAATCAAGCTGGACGTGGGAGTGTGGCCAACAGTTCACATCGCAAAACCAAGGCCCTGTGGAATATATTATCAGAAAATAACCTGCGGGTAGGTACTATCGGCTACTTTACCACCTGGCCGGTGGAAAAGGTTAACGACTTTATGATTTCCGATGCCTCTGTCTACCCCATTGAGCAAGGCTTTTACCCTGATAACATTAAACATATCATGAAAGAAGTCCTGGCGCCTTATCACAATTACGATCTTAATAAATTAAACGAGTTCGCTCAAATCAGCTTAGCCGAACAGTTCAAATATTTTACCCCTGAGATGTTCGAGCTGCTTGACTCATTTGGGGCTGAGCTAATCAATGATTACCAGAAACTTAAAAACAAACAAACATATAGTAACGTGCAATGGAAACAATACCTGGAATTTTTTAAGCATAACCGGTCTGTTGCGGAAGCCATCCTGGATGCTGCCTTTGTCGATCACATCAGATTTGAATACGCAAAGAAATTGTACAGTAATGACCTGGATTTTTTTGCATTATATCTAAAAGGCCCGGACATTGTCTCACATCATAATTGGGGATATTATGAACCCTGTTCAGAAACCAATCCGCAGGAAATCAAATATTACAAAGACATTATTCCCAATTATTATATGTTCATTGATCGGGTGTTAGGCTACTTTCTGCAAGCAGCCGACCCCGACACTATTATTATACTGCTTTCCGACCATGGATTTAAAAAACGCGAATCGACGCTTTTATATGATTTAAATAAGATATTAAATACTATGGGATACCTGGATTATGGCCCTGACAGACAAATAAAGAAGGACAAAATTTTTGACGCTAAGGATTATTGGTGGCGGAGTGTAAAAGAACGCAAATTACATGTTAATTTAAACACCCTATACCCGAACCGCAACCCGAAAGATGATGTCCTCAAAACAAAACAAATAGTGCAGCAGCTTGCCTCAATTAAGGTCGGCGATATTCCTCTGTTTGAACAAATTGATTTTTACCCGAAAAAATTTCCGGGGTTATACCTCATCCGGGTCGCTATCAATGAGGCTTTTTACGAGCCGTCTTTCCAACAGAAGCGTCCCCGGCTGGAAATGAGCGCCATTACCATAAACCAACACACCTATCCGCTGAGCGATTATTTCAAATATTCTTTCAATGAGGGCCAGCACGCTACCTATGACGGAGTTATTCATTTTATGGGTTCTATCATTAAACCCGATAATCTCATTAAAAACTTTAACATCCTGGACGTAACCCCGGCTGTTTTGAGAATTCTTAATCTGCCGATCGGCGCCGACATGGCCGGAGCGGTCCCCACTGATATATTTAAACCGGAATTCCTCTTAAATAATCCAATCTAATACATAAAAAGCTATGATGAAACAAACCAACCCTTACAGAAAACAACTCCAGAAAAATCAGCGGTAGATAATAAAATAAAACAACAATTACGCTCATTAGGCTATATTCAATAGTGTCAAAAGTGACAAATAATAAATCGGTTATCCGCTGGGAATCTTTGCTTATTTGCTTATTTTTAGTCATAGTCTGGTTTTTTTTCCCAAAGAGATACAACATTTTCCCCTTAGATGACAGCTATATTCATCTTGCCTACGTGCGAAATCTGGCCGAGACCGGAAGTTTTTGCTTTAATCCGGGCGAACCGAGCCTGGGCACCTCCAGCCCCTTGTGGGTTATTCTGCTTGCCGCCTTCTACTTAGTCGGCATTGATCCCTACTGGGCCGCCCAAATACTTTCGCTTATATTCTTTGGCGGTCTTTGCCTGCTGGCAGCTGATACAGTCAGGCGCTGCGCCGTCGGGCTTGGCCTTTCCGAAAAAAAATCCGGCATTTATTTTATGCTTAGCGGGCTGTTACTGGCTTTAAATGGAAATTTGCAGTGGTTTGCTTTAAGCGGCATGGAGACTATGTTGTTTTTATGTTTATGTTTTCTGGCTGTCAGGTTATATACTATACGGGGATTCGATTATCTAACCGGCACAATCAGCGGCCTGATAATGCTGACTCGCACCCCCGGGATATTGTTGGGGCTTATCCTGATTTTGTTTGATTTTGCAAGAAAACGGTTTTCTGTAGTTTATAAGGGTTTGATAGCGATGATGTTGCTTATCTTTCCCTGTCTTTGGCTGAACATGAAGATTACCGGAGGCTGGTTCCCCACCACCGCCCAAGGCAAATTACTTACCTATGTCAGCGATGGCCTAAATATTAATCAAATCCTACAATTTTTGAAACATTTTATCGCCTACCAGAAATACCTGCCGCAGAATATTATCTTTCTAGCTGGAAGCATTTTCTTAGGCATCATTTTTTTTCGCACCTATAAAAATAATTGGCCGACACTTAAAGAAGCTGTTTTAGAAAAACACCCGGAACTGTCCATTCTTGTTATTTGGGGATTAGGACATCTCGCCATGTACACAGTCAAATTCCGCTCCCTGTTTCACCATACCCGATATTTTGCTAATGAGTATATCATCTTAACAGTGCTGG
>JAJRUU010000207.1 GCA_024277605.1 bacterium | reverse complement strand
TCCTCTCCCTTGGGGGAGAGGATCAAGGTGAGGGGGATTTTAAAACCGGGTTTTCCCCTCACCCTAACTCTCTCCCCAGAGGGGAGAGAGAACTAAAAGACATTTTGCCGCTGGTGCAAAAACTTGGAGCGGACACTACTGTAAAATATACATTATTTCCTAAATCATCTGCTAAGGGAGCATGAATGGTGTCTGGTATTGGAGATAGGGCAAGATTTCTGTTGACTATAGGTGCGGTGGTTATTGTCACGGGATTCTGTTTGGTTGCATTGGCAGAAGTTCCCACAACTTCTCATGATGACAGTATTAAACAACTGGAAGAAAAGATTAGACAACAGGAAACCCTCATAAAGCAGCAGGAAAACTTGATTAGGCAGCAGGAAGGCTCCACTGGAAAGCAGAAAACCAGTATTGAACAGCAAGAAGCACTCATAGAACAACAGGATGCCCTTATTAAACAGCAGAAAACCAAGGCTAAACAACGGGTTCAAACCACAAAAGCAGGTAGCAATCAGGAGCCGCAGTATGTTAGTGTGAGCAAGGGTAAGATACTATTTAAAAAATGGTGCAGCGGATGCCATAATCCAAACAGTAAAGCTGCCAAAATCGGACCGGGCATAAAAGGCATCTTGAAAGGGAAAAAACTCCCGATAAGCGGCCTGGGGGCCACTCCAGATAATATACGCCGCCAAATGCGCACCCCACATGAATTAATGCCGACACAATTCGGTCTTACCGATGAGCAGATAGATCAGCTTATTAAATACCTTGAGACTCTGTAGGGTACCTTGAAAAAGGGGACCAGTCCCCAATTGCCTTTTCGCCCAAGCCCTGCGTTATGCTTAAAATTTAATCCTCGGAATATCAAACATATACCTGCGGTTAAATTTTTCGCATGGCCACATGTGGCTGCCTTGATCTTGAACAAAAATTCTAATTTTTCAAGATACCCTCTATTCTTACTGCAATTAAGGTGATGTTGTCTGAGCCTCCACGCTGGTTGGCTTGAGCTATCAGCGAATGGGCTGCGGTTTCTAAATCTTTTTCAGAAAGGATTGTTGCCAGTAATTCTTCCTCTAAAATCAGGTTGCTTAGTCCATCAGAGCAAAGCAGGAAATAATCTCCCGCTTGCCATTGTTCCTGTTGTAGTTCCACCTGGACTTCCTCTGTACAGAGGGCACGGGTAATTATGTTGCGCTTGGGGTGATAGCGCATCTCCTCAAATGTTATCTCTCCTTGCTTGAACAACTCATAAACCAGGGAATGATCGTGAGTGAGGAGGGATATTTGCTCATCGCGTATCCGGTAGAGGCGGCTGTCGCCCACATGGGCGATATAGGCCGCTTGCTCATGCAGCCACAGGCAGACAACGGTACTACCCATGCCGGTTAAGCTCGAGTCCTGCATGGTAGCGGCGTAAATTGCGTGATTGGCATATTCAACCGCCTGTTTTAGCTTTAACGCTGGAGGATCGAGGGTTTCATCGGCTGCTGAATCTAACGAAACCTTATCCATATCGAAAGAGCCGGAAAAAAACTCCTGCATTTTATTCACTGCGATACGGCTGGCAGTACTGCCGGCCACATGGCCACCCATCCCATCCGCTACGACAAAGAGTCCACATTCGGGGAAATACCCGTATGCGTCTTCGTTGACTTTACGCTTTTGACCTACATCAGTTAATGCTATGCCTGAAATATTCATCGAAAGCTGACCTAATCCATGTATGGAATTATATTACCCAGCCATTATAAACAGAAGCAGGGCGATTAATAGGATTAAAATTGACACTAGTAAAATCAAGTGCCGGGGTTTTTTATTTTTTTCCCCAAACACTTGTGGGGGGTCAGGCAATGAGTTGGGTTTGCCGGCAAACTTGGCTCTCACCGAACCAAAATATACTTCATCCCAATTCTTCATGACCACTTTACTTATAGCAGCCCCATTCACCTTGGTGCCATTAGCGCTGCCTAAATCAACCAGAGTATAATTCCCCTCGGAGAGGGTTAATTTGGCGTGAAATCGGGAAATAGACCCATGGTCAATAATAATATCATTATCTTCAGCGCGACCGATATTAATATGGTCTCTATAGAGAGGATATTTGTTTTGGGGTTCTCCTTCCATGAAGATCAGCAGTTTAGGGATAAATTCCTCGGGGTCACTATTCCCAGGACTGCTCTCCCCCTCGGATAAGCTGGTGATTTTGGTGGATTCTTCAGCAGTTTGAGCCGGGTTATTGCCAGACGGAAGGTCTTTATTTATCCTCAGCCCTGACATTTCAACAACATCGGTAGCTTCATTTGGGGGTTTGTATGGTTTAGGGGGAGTAACTTGCTCCGGCGATTTTTCAGTCATCACAGGGGGCGCTTCAGCCGCCGCTTCCCGCTGAGGTTGAAAGAGTACGGTGCGCTCTTCATCTTCGCCGACCAGCAAGTTCAACTTTACATTACCCAGCAGTATTTCATCTCCTGCCCGCAAGATTACCTTGTCTACTACTATGTGGCCATTGACCAGTATGCCATTTGAGCTTTGCATATCCTCTATACTAACCCCGATATTTCCAATGCTTATTTTAGCATGGTAGCGGGAAATACTAATATCATCCAGTACGAGGCCGCAATCGGCGGCCCGACCGATAATGACCTCTCCCCGGGAAAGGTCAAATTCCCGGGTTTTACCATTTGGAAAGCAGATATTAAGATACCACATATGCTTTTACTCCTCGCGGATAATGAGACACCTCACCGACATACCGATTTCAATATACTATGTTTTATAAGATAAATAAAGCAGAAATTATTAATATTATCATACATGTCCTAGCTATCCGCTATAGGGATAAGTTTGGAAAACGATCTATTCATAAATTCAGCCTGGGTTTGCAAGACACCCCTTGTGAGATAAGGTTTATGAGCTAACGTCCTGAAGAAACAGGCTATGCCTGCCCGAATTTTTCGGGTGGAAAGCGTTAGTGGGTTTGTGCCGATTTGATTATGCTCAACAAACACAAATGCTGCTGCTGCGGAATTCAGCTTGAGTGAAGTGGTTTTCGGCTTTAGGATTATATGCCCCAGATCCATGTGTTTGCCTGGTTCCAGCACAACCTTTTTTTCCCACTTGTAATACCCGGGAAGTCGAAGTTCAATCTGCTGGGTTTGCTGCGGGATTAGCGCATCAAGCACACTGGGGGTGGTTTTGCCTTTGAAAACCCGGTTTAAAATAACCAAGGCTCCGGGCGGGTCAGAGGAGATGCTTAAACTGGCCGGCAGTGGATCCAGGTTGGCGCTTAATTCCTTTTGCTCTGCGGAATCAATGTTGAACGAGCTTTCATATAGAGTGTAGCCATTTCGAATTATTTTGATCCGGTGGTTTTGATCGGCTGGAAGGTGATCAATGATTACGGATTCCGAAGGTGAAGTGAGCATATTCTGCTTCTTCCCATCCAGGTATATATCTGCCCGTGCGATATTGGTGGTAAGCCTGATGCTCCCCGGCTGAAGCGCCACCGGCGGCGATTTTACGCTGGATTTTGGTTTAAGTACAATGCGTCCCAGATCCATGTGTTTATCCGGTTCGAACACAATTGTTGTATCCCACTTGTGATAACCCTGAAGCCGGAGGCCGATGCGTTGATTTATCTGTGGGCTCAGGCCGTCTAAAACAGTAGGAGTAGTCTTGCCCTTAGAAACCCGGTTTAAAATAACCAAGGCTCCGGGCGGGT
>JAJRUU010000003.1 GCA_024277605.1 bacterium | reverse complement strand
CCGACTTTTGTATCAGGTTGATAATTAAAAAACGTTTGTCTGCGGATTTATTTATTAATTGCGGCTTGTTCACTATTTTTGACAACTTAAGCCCGACAGACTCCTAGGGCGGTTATTTGTTATGAAAGCGTGGATTTCCCAAAAAGGGAGAAGTAACATGAAAAAAGGTGTCGTTGTTTGGTTTGATAAGCGAAAAGGATATGGCTTTATAAGGAGAACCGGGGGCAAGGATATATTTATGCATACCAAGCTGATGCCTTGCAATGGACACATTAACCCTGGAGATACTGTCCAATTCAGTGATTCAACCGAACATAGGGGGTTGGCGGCAAGCGTGAGAGTAACTAAACACAATAATGTGATTTACGATAGACGTTTATCGTAAAACTCAATAGCACAAATAAAAACCAGAAACTTTAAGATCTGATCTATCCATAAATTTATAATTTTCAATTAAATGCCGATTTGCGCATAACAAGACCCGAATTTTTCGGGTTCCAAACCTCCTCATCTGCATTGTTGCTAACCCAAAAAGAAACTCCTTTGACCTGATCTATTCATAAATTCAGGCTTGGTTTGCAAGACCAGGCATGGCCTGGACTTATTATCAAGAAAAAAGCTTAAAGCCAACGTCCAATAAAGCTATGTTTGCCCGAGGGGGTTGATCAGGAAGCTGATAAATTTATAATTTTCAACTAAATGTAGATTTGCCCAGGACAATATCCGAACTTTTCGGGTTTGACAAATTTATTAACATCGGTGTATTATTTAGCCTGACCTATTCATCCCGATCTATTCATAAATTCAGCCTAGGTTTGCAAGACCAGGCATGGCCTGGACTTATTATCAAGAAAAAAGCTTAAAGTCAACGTCCATGAAAGTTATGTGTGCCCTCAAACCTTTTATCGGAAGCTGATAAATTCAAGGTTTTCAGCTAAATATCGATTCGCCCAGAACAATACCCGAACTTTTCGGCTCAGGAAATATTACTGTTATGAAAAAGGGTTCTAATTCGTCTAAAAAAGTTTTAATATACACTGAAGCGAGCAAGGCAATCGGCATGGGGCATTTGAGTAGGGCCTGCTTATTGTACAACTTTCTTGGCTCGAGTTTTGGTTTTATTGTAAAATTGGTAATGAGAACAGATGACAATGCCGAAATATTTCTCCATGGGCGAAATGTTGAGAATGCATTATTGCCGAATGCCTCCTCCGACGATGAGCGAAATACTGAGCTATGCCGGCTGCTGGAAAAAGAAAAACCGCTATTGCTTATAGTTGACATTTTGGAGGTTGATTCTATTGCACCCTGCATCGCTTTTGCCCGTAAGCATGGATGTCGGACGATAGTAATTATCGATAATACCAAGCGGAAAGAAATTGATGCGGATATAGTTTTAAATGCTAATCCCGCCCAGCTTACCCAGGATTACTCCACACAAAAAGCACGTTATTTACTCGGCCCGATGTATTTTATTATGGATGAGGCTTATGCTCATACTGAAGTGATAAAGCCAAACGGCAACATTAGAAAAATCCTGCTTTCGCTTGGGGGAAGTGATCATAATGATCTGTTGTTTCGCATCCTCAAGGTTATCGGACAGATAAAGCGGGACTTGTCGCTTATAGTTGTTTCTTCAGGGGCTACCGGGTATATTGACAGACTAAAAACTTATATTCGTACATTGCCGTATGCATGTGATATTATGGTGGATGTGCCGGGATTAGTCTCTTTGTGGGAGCAGTGTGATTTGGCAATTACTGCCGGAGGGAACACACTTTTTGAAAGGATTGCATCACGTCGGCCAGGCGCAACAGTGTGTCAGCTACCGAGACAAATGGAGATCGCCGATAGGTTTCAAACCCTAAAGGTTAATTGTAATCTCGGATTTGGTCCTGAATTGGGCGATGTTGCTTTAGCAAAAAGGCTTGATCTCTTTATTGCCGACACAAAGGCACATATGATACAATACCGGCAGGCGCAAAAAGTTGTTGACGGCAGGGGGATTATTCGGCTGGGTAACGAAATAACAGCGCTGCTTGGCGAAGGTTCGATATGAAATATAACGACTTATTAATAAAAGACAATCCCAGGGCTATTTTTATTGCCGAAGCAGGAATTAACCATGATGGTAGCCTGCAGACTGCAAAAAAGATGGTGGATGCGGCAGTTTGCGCCAAGGCTGATTACGTTAAGTTTCAGAGCTTTAAAGCAGATAAACTGGTGACCAGTGATGCACTAACCAGTACCTATATTGATAAAGGGAGTTTTGAGGGAGAATCATTCAGGGATTTGTTGAAAAGGCTGGAGTTAAGCCGAGAGGATCACCTTGCCCTAAAGGGGTATTGTGGCAAGAAGAACATCAAGTTTTTGTCTACCGCATTTGATGTAGCGTCATTTGATTTGTTGCGTGAGATCGGAATTGACGTGCTAAAGGTTCCCTCCGGCGATCTGACGAACATCCCTTTTTTAAAGTATATGGCCTCCTCAAAGTTACCCATGATTGTATCTACCGGCATGGCCACGTTGGGAGAGATCGAAGAAGCGATTGAGGCAATTGTAGCACGGGGAAACGATCAGATTGTATTAATGCACTGCATTTCATGGTATCCGGCGGAAATAAAAAATGCGAATTTGCGATTTATAGAGACGCTTAAAAGCGCCTTTGGCTTTCCGGTCGGCTATTCCGATCACACGCTTGGTATCACCATGAGCATAGCGGCCAGGGCGCTGGGAGCAGTGGTTTTAGAAAAGCATTTTACCTTGGACAGTAAGCAATTTGGCCCGGATCATGCGGCATCTATCGAACCGGATCAGTTGAAAGCTCTTGTGACTGGAATTCGAGAGGTGGAAGCGGGATTAGGCGGTACGAAACGCAGCTTCGGTGAAAAAGAGCTTGGACAGCGCAGGGTACATCGCCGAAGCATCGTAATAAATCGCAATATTAAATCAGGGGAAACATTTACTGTAGAGAATCTGATAATTAAACGTCCCGGTACAGGTATTAAACCAAAATATTGGGATGAAATTCTTGGTAAAAAAGCCCGCAGAGACTTAGTGCCTGATCAACTGTTGAGTTGGTCAGATATAACCTTATAGGCTAAGGCATTGGTGTCATTATGAATAAGATTAAAGGGGAAAAGAAGAAAATTGTGATAATTGGCGCCCGTTATGATGGGCATGCCGGGGTGATATTAGATACGCTGAACAATTTTCCTGAATATGAAGTCATCGGTTTTTTAGACAACACCCCCGAACTTCAACATACGCAAGTTCTCGGAATACCGGTCATCGGCAGTACCAATAGCATAGCAACCATAGAAATTCCAACGGATTATTTTCATATTGCAATTGGAGATAACGTTGCCAGGCATAAGATATTCAACACCTTGAAACAACGTGGGTTTAAGGTGGCAACGCTCATACACCCTACCGCTGTTATTAGCGAGCGGTCTCAAATAGGAGAGGGCTGCTTTATTGGGGCCAGGGCGGTAATAAACAACGGCGTCAGCATCGGCTCAACTTGTATCATAAACTCCGGGGCCATTATTGAACATAACACCCTCATCGGCAATTCGGTACATATGGCGCCCGGTACCAAAACAGCCGGGCGGGTTCGGGTTGATGATTTTGCCTTTGTAGGCATAGGGGCGACTGTTTTGCCGGATATACGTATCGGCTCAGGGGCCATGATCGGCGCCGGGGCAACTGTGGTTAAGGATGTATCTCCGAAAACGACGATAATCGATTATGAAACCGCATATAGGCCCAATAAAAATATTTATACAGAGCTTGAGCCGGATGTTGATATTGGTATAACCGGAAAAGTATATGTAACCCAGCCTACGCTCCCTGATTATCCGTTGCTTGATTTAAAATTCAGGGATATTGCCGAGAGCCTTCAGCTATCGAATTTTGCGAAGTATTCAAATGAATTAGAGCATATAATCGAAGAAAAATTATCCGTTAAAAAGGCGCATACCCTGCCGAATTGTACGACTGCTTTAATGCTGGCGATAAAAGCGCTTGGTCTTACCGGAGAGGTTATTCTGCCGAGTTTTACCTTTTGTTCAACCGGGCATGCGGTACTTTGGAATGACCTAATCCCGGTTTTTGCGGATATTAATCCGCTCACTTTCAACATTGACCCCGATGATGTAGAACGAAAGATTACTGAAAAGACTTCAGCCATATTAGCGGTTCATGTGTTTGGAAATCCTGCCGATATAGATAAACTCCATTTAATCGCCCAAAAACATAGGCTTAGATTATTATTTGATTCGGCGCATGCACTGGGTTCGATATACCATAATAAACCAATCGGTTCCTTTGGCGATGCGGAGTGCTTCTCTTTATCCTGGACCAAGGTGGTTACTTCCGCAGAGGGAGGCATTATTACCTCTAATAATGAAGAATTTATGCAGATGGTAAATCTCGGAAGAAATTATGGCGCCGGAAGTGATTATGACTGCAAATATATAGGACTGAACGGCAAAATGTCGGAATTTCATGCAGCGATTGCTATAGAGAGCCTGTCAATGCTCAACAAATTTGTAATGAAACGCAATGAGCTTGCCGCATTTTATAAGAAGCGATTAATGGAGATACCGGGTATTGATTTCCAGGTTATTTCTGATAATTGTGTTAGCACTTTCAAGGATTTTGCCATAGTCGTTGAACGGGAAGTTTTTGGTATGGGCCGGGATGAGCTGGTTGAATGCCTTAACAAAGAAGGTATTTACCCCAAGAAATATTTTCATCCGCCCCTGCATAAAATGGCGGCGTATAAGAATACAAGACATAAAGCGGGAAACCTTAAGCATACAGAGCATTTAGCAAACAATATTGTTTGTCTGCCGATTTACTCACACATGAACATCGACACGCTGGAAAAAATTTGTTTTGCCATATTCAGGATACATAGCCTGATCTATTCATAAACTCAGGCTAGATTCGCCCATAACAATACCCGAATTTTTCGGGATAGAGCCATTAAGTGAAAATACTATTCATAAATCCACCCATCAGATTAACCGATAAGCCCCGGCATATACCTCACGGCTTGGCGATTCTGGCCAATACTATCCGAAAAAAGATGGGGATAACTCCTGAGTTTCTTGACATTAATGCCCACCGATATAACGAAAAGCAAGTAGAGGCGATACTTAGATCGACTGAATTTGATGTGGCGCTTATTGGTGGATTGATACCTGTATATAAAAGGATAATATTCTATGCCGATATGATAAAAAGAGTTAATCCCAATGCCCTTATTATGGCAGGTGGTAGTGCGGCAATGTCAGTTCCACAACTTTTACTACAAAATTCAAAGGTGGATGTCGTATGTGCCGGCGAAGGCGAAAAGGCAATCATTGCGCTCCTTGAAGGCTTAAAGGATTATAAGCTGGAAGAGCTGACCGGCATAAAGGGATTCTATTATAAAATAAATGACGAACTGTCGTTTCCCGGAGGCTTGGATTTAATAGAAGACCTTGATTCAGAGAGTGCTATGCCCGCCTATGACCTTCTCCCGATGGATATTTATTTGTCCAACCCAATAATTGGATTTGGAAAAGATATTGATTTTATTTCAAGCCGGGGTTGCCCCTTCATGTGTACTTTTTGTTATCAACCATGGGGCAGGCGTTTTAGGGGACATTCTGTTGATTTTATCATTAATGCCTTAAAACATTTAAAGCAGAATTACAATATAGATTTTGTGTCCTTTCAAGACGATGAGTTTATGGCAAACAAAAAACGGGTTTATGAATTCTGTGAAAAAGTGCAACAACATATTCCAGGCTTATTGTGGTCGTGTACCGGCAGGGTTAACCTGGTAGCTGAAGATATTGTCGGAAGCATGGTTAAAGCCGGATGTGTCTCCATATCCTATGGATTTGAAACCGGCTCTACACGGCTATTACAAGAGATGAATAAGATGGCCACGCTGGAACTAATGCAAAAAGCTATAAAGATAAACCGAAAGTTCGGCATTATGCTTCCCATATCATTTATAATCGGAATGCCGGGTGAAACCGATGAATCCTGCCGTGAAACGGTTGAGTTCTGTGTCAAAAATGAAATACCGCTTAAGTCAATTATGTTTGCTACACCATATCCCGGAACAAAGTTATTCGATCTGGCTATCTCTACCGGGCGCATAGACCAAGAAAAATTACATGAATTTGTGCTACAGCTGGAAGACGCCCGCGATTTTGTGGTCAACCTTACCGCTGCCTTTACTGATGAGCAGCTTATAGCAAAGAGACAGGAAATGATTGACGAGGTGTGTTTTAGAGTTAAACCCGTTCCTGCTGAAACATATACTGAAAAACTCAGGAATTTGTTTGGACCGCTTTATGAAAACTTTTTGAGAGACAAAGCTTTGATGAAGCACCGTGCAGAGCACGGGGGCATTGATATTTTTTGATTTCTATGAGGGTATTATGAAGGTATTGTCCGTTGTTTGTGCAAGACAGGGGAGCGAAGGCTTAGACAATAAATGTATCGAAAAAATAAACGGTAAAACGGTTGTTGAATACGCTATTGAATATTCATTGTCTCTGGGGGAAGGTGTTAAGACTGTAGTTTCCACAGATATTGAGAATTTAATAGCCTATTGTAAAACAAACCATATCGCCTGCATTGATCGAAATTCAGACCTATGCAGAAGTG
>JAJRUU010000206.1 GCA_024277605.1 bacterium | reverse complement strand
GGCTACGGATCGCACCACCAATGCGGTGCTGTTTGACCTAAGCCAGACTTCAACCCGTAACGAGAGCATCATCTTCGCCAAGGGAGTTATCCATGGTTATGAGCATGTAAAGCAAGTATCCATGGATTCCAATTTACGCTCAGCCCCGTTTGCGGTGTTAAAGTCGCTGCGTATTCCCTCGATATTGCTGGAAACTGCCTTTATCAGCAATAAAACCGAAGAAAAGCTTTTAGCCGGCAGTAATTTTCGGGCAAGTGTGGCAAATGCCCTGAAAACAGCCTGCCTTAAATATTTACTTGGGGCCCCCGGGCAATCTCACTATGTGGTGAAAAAAGGGGATACCTTATGGCGTATTGCCCAACAACACGGAATAGATACTAAAATGTTGCGCACATGGAATAAGCTGGGTAAATCAAACACTATCTTCCCCGGGCAAAAGCTGCGGGTAGGATATTAACCCCGACAAGTCGGGTTTTATTAATAAATCTAACAATGAAGTGTGACCTCAGTTAATGCTTAAACAATTAATTCGAAATCGTTTGGTGGTGGTAGGGATAATCATAATCGCCATGTGTATCTTCAGCGCTATATTTTCCCCATTATTGGCGCCGTATAGTCCGCTGGAGCAGCGGTTAGTTGAAGGATTGCAGCCGCCCACTATTGAGCATCCGTTTGGCCAGGACAAGCTGGGCCGGGATATATTGAGCCGGGTGATCTTTGGGGCCAGGGTCTCCATCTTGATTGGATTGGTTACGGTGGGTATTTCAGCCCTTGTTGGCATAATCGTAGGCTTGATTGCCGGTTATCTGGGGGGCATAGTGGATGAGCTGCTTATGCGTTTAATCGACATTTTGCTGGCTTTCCCCGGAATACTGCTGGCGATTGCCTTAATGGGTGTATTGGGGCCCAGCTTAAATAATGTTATCCTGGCTTTGTGTATAATCGGCTGGGTGGGGTATGCCAGGCTCGTGCGGGGGCAGGTGCTGGCGGTGCGTAATTTTGAGTTTGTGTCCGCAGCCAGGGCTTTGGGAGCCAGTGGTTTTAGGATAGTCCTCAGGCATATATTGCCCAATATTATGGGGCCGCTTCTGGTGCAGGTCACTTTTGGTCTGGCGGGAGTGATTGTGGCCGAGGCGGGCTTGAGTTTCCTGGGATTGGGCACGCAGCCGCCCACCCCCAGTTGGGGTATGATGTTAAATGAGGGACGTCAGTTTTTGCTGGTAGCCCCGCATCTATCCATTTTTCCCGGGCTGGCGATTATGCTTACGGTACTTGGATTTAATTTTGTGGGTGACGGTTTACGGGATGTACTGGACCCTAAATCAAAGGTACGCTGATATGTGGGAATTATCAGGTCTTACGAGTGAACAAAAAATAGGCCAGCTGTTAATGCTGGGGTTTAGCGGTACCCGTCCAAGTAGCTATATTAAGCGCTTAATTTCTGAGTATGGCTTAGGGGGCGTGGTACTGTTTGGTTGCAATATTGACCAACCGCTGCAGGTGGCCCGGTTATGTGGAGAGTTGCAGGAGCTGGCGCTTGATAGCCCGTCAGCTATTCCCTTGTTTATCGCCATCGATCAGGAAGGCGGGCGGGTGGTGCGCTTAAAGGATGGTTTTACCCCCTTACCCACAATGGCCAGCTTGGGGGCTACCGGCTCTGTCCAACTGGCGTATTCCCTGGGTGAGCTTATCGGCCGGGAATTAGGCTGGTTGGGAATTAATATGGATTTGGCGCCGGTACTGGATGTAAACAGCCAGCTGAAAAACCCGGTAATCGGCGACCGCGCTTTTGGGGATGATCCGGCGCTGGTGGCCCGGCTGGGGGGTGCAATTCGCAACGGCTTAAACCAGGCGGGGGTGCTGGCGGTGGGCAAACACTTTCCGGGACATGGCGATACTATGCTTGATTCCCACTTGGGCTTACCGCTGGTTATTCAACCGCGTCAGGGTTTAGACCAGCGGGAATTGGTCCCTTTTAAAGCGGCTATAGCTGATGATTTTGAAGCACTTATGCCGGCGCATGTGCTTTATACCGCACTGGATGGAGAATATCCGGCCACCTTATCTAATAAAATTCTGACTAAGCTCTTACGCCAAGAATTGGGTTTTAAGGGATTAGTCTTATCCGATGATATGCTTATGCGAGCCATGGACCAAGATAGGCTACCCCATCTGGCGGTAAGAGCCGTACAAGCCGGGATAGATATGCTGCTGTTTGGGCGAGAGGATGCCCCAATAGCTCAAGTAATTGAGGCGCTGCTTCAGGCGGTAACCCAAGAAACCATATCTCAAGCCCGGCTCGATCAGGCAATAGGCACTACCATACAGCTAAAAAACAAGTGGCTCAACCCGCCACCCAAGCCGGACTATGAGCAACTAAAAGATTTGGGTTGCCAAGCCCATCGACAGGTTATTAAGACCATAAACCAGCGGGCAAAAATGACAGTTGCTTAAAAAAATAAGGACACACCATTAATTAGAAACGTCTTTCTATTAATCTTTGAATCAAATCCTCTGTAACATCAGGACTGAGTTCAAAACCATTAAACACTTCAAATAATGGTTTTGTGACTTGATGTACAAATTGTCCTAAAGCGGAACTTGCTGTATCCAAGGGAACTGTAATTTTAGCAACGACCTTATTTTGATAAGCTTTTCTCCCTGGAGATATGGTTCGGGAAGGGTCAGCCCAGGAGCATAATTCCCGATCTCTTAACCCCGTCCATTTAAAATGGAATGACAGTTCAGTTTCTTCTAGGAGTCTGTCGGACTTTAGCAGCAGAATATGGTATAATGGT
>JAJRUU010000002.1 GCA_024277605.1 bacterium | reverse complement strand
GTGCAAAGTATATTTTGACCGCACAGCAGGATGAATCTCATCAAATTCTAATGGATCAGTACCAGCAAAAGGATCATGAAAATGGATGGTAAAAACAGGAGAAGGTTTGAACGTTATGATGCATTCATTCAATTGAATCTTCTTATTCCCATCTCATTGGACAAGAAAGCATTAGAAGTGACTGGTTGGATAAAAAATGTTTCTCAGAGTGGAATAGCCTTGGAGATTTACTTCTTTAACTCTGATGAAGTCGAGCTGCTATCAGATAAAGTGACAAGTAACCAACGAATAACTACCTCAATTTTGCTTCCCGATGATTTGCCTGTAGATGCAGAGTGTAAAATCATATGGGGGGAATTCATAGAAAACAAACGACTTTATGCTATGGGTCTTGAAATATTAGCCATAAATCCACTGCAGAAAGACAAATGGGATTCTTTTATTGAGAAACTCGCTAAGTAAAAACTGCATGTTCTCTCAAGTTGCCCACCCCTTTATCCCGCATAATCCAGGCAGGCACAGCCCATTTCCTTTACCCAAAAAATTCGGGTCTTGTTATGCGCAAGTCGACATTTAGCTCCTAATATAAATTTATGCATAGACCAGCTTAAAGGGCTTACAGTGAAAGCTCCAGGTTACACAAAGCCTCCACCTCAGAAATCAACTGGTCATCAGTAAACCCTTTTAGCGATGCGGCAGCAGGCAGGCAGGTAGCATTACATAACCCACACCCATGACATATGGCCGGATTGACTTTTGCTACTTTGTTGCCACCTCGTAACTCTTGTTCTTCAATTGCTGAGAAGGGACAGACCGCCATACAGCGGAAACAGCCCACGCATTTTCTGGGGTTCACCTCAGCTACCAGGGGGCTGGTTTCCAGCGTTTCTTTGCTCAATAGCGCCAACACCTTACTGGAAACGCTGCTTGCCTGGGCAACACTGGTGGGTATGTCTTTAGGCCCTTGGCAGGCCCCGGCTAAATAGATGCCCATAGTGCTTGATTCAACCGGGCGAAGTTTGGGGTGGCTCTCGTTAAAAAACCCATAAGTATCGTGGGAAATATTTAACTTTTTCGCCAATTCAATTGCATCAGTTGACGAATCAACGCCGGTAGCTAAAACAACCAAATCGGCCTCCAGCTCCACCGGGGCGCCCAACAAGGTGTCAGTCGCCTTTAAAACCAGGCTCCCATTTCTTCTGAATATTTTGGAGACTTTTCCCCGAATATAATTTATGCTGTAGTTCTCTTTGGCCCGCCGGATAAATTGCGCATAGTTCTTGCCCCCTATCTGGACATCCATATTAAAATTGAACACTTGAGAATTCGGCAGGTGTTCCTTGGTAAGGATAGCCTGCTTGGCTATATACATACAACAAATAGCAGAGCAATCAGGCCGACCTTTGGTGTCATCGCGGGAGCCGACACAGCAGATAAAGGCGACTACTTTAGGCTCCTTACCGTCAGAGAGACGCTTGATGTGTCCACCGGTCGGTCCCGAAGCCGAGAGCAACCGTTCATACTGGAGGCCGGTTATTATATCCTGATGTTGTGCGCCGGTATACTCGCCATATACCTTCCAATCCATCAGGCTATAACCGGTAGCCACCACAATAGCCCCCACATCAATTTCCTCTATTATCTCTTGCGCTCCATGGTCAATACAATTTGCCTCACAACTTCTTACACACTCTCCGCACTCCCCACAACCGGCACACGTCAGGCAGCGCTTGGCCTCTAAAATTGCAGCTTCCCGGCTCAAGCCCAATTCCACTTCATCGAAATTCCCGCGCCGCTTACCCAGCGACAGGCTCGGCATCTGTTGTCTCTCTTTACGTGGCTCATCTTCCTGTACCGCTATCTGGCTTTTATCTAACGCCAAAAGATTAGTTTCGGCTCTATCTTTCGCTGGATCTTCTCCCATCAGATATCGATCGATAGAGGTAGCCGCACATTTTCCGGCCCAAATAGCTCCGGTTACTGTATCCGGGCCGCTGACCACATCGCCTCCGGCAAACACACCGGGAATATTGGTGGCCAAGGTAAGCTTATCCGCCTCCAATGCTCCTCGATGGATATTAAGCCCTGTCTCCTCGGAAAAAGCAAGCTCCGCTAACTGCCCGATCGCCGGGAGTACCGTATCTACTTCCAGAGTAAACTCTGAATCCGGTATCGGAACCGGTCGGCGGCGGCCGCTTTCATCCGGTTCGCCCAGCTCCATCTTGATGCACTCTATACCGCTTAGCGCACCTTCCGCATCCAACACCCTGGTGGGAGCGGTTAGGTACTGGATGTCGATTCCCTCTTTTTCGGCTTCTTCAATTTCAGCTTCGACTGCCGGCATCTCTTCCCGCGAACGACGATAGACAATAGTTACGGTTTGTGCGCCTAACCGCCATGCTACCCTGGCAGCATCTATAGCGGTATTGCCTCCGCCAATAACAGCCACCCTGTCTCCCAACTTCACCTGATGACCTAAATTCACCTCCCGCAAGAAGTCGAGTGCCGGATATACCCCTTCCAGCTCTTCTCCCTCTATGTCCATCTTACGGCTCAGTTGAGCCCCAATGGCTAAGAATACGGCCCTGTAGCCCTCAGCCAATAAACTATCTAACGTTATATCCTTGCCGAAACGGGTATTTGTCTTAACCTTTACCCCCAGATCAACAATAGCCTGGATTTCCTGCTCTAAAACATTTCTCGGTAATCTATACGCTGGGATACCCACCCGCATCATGCCGCCTAATACTGGTAGCGCCTCAAAGATAGTCGATTTGTAGCCCAGCCTGGCCAACTCACAAGCGGCAGTGAGGCCAGCCGGACCTGAACCGACAATAGCCACTTTTTCTCCTCTGATAACCGCCGGTTTTGGTTCCTGGGGGAGGCTGTCCGCGTAATCGACCGCTGCTCTTTTCAATGCGGCCACCGCCAGGGGCTGGTCTAAGTCATTACGTGTACAGCTGTCTTCACAAGGGTGCTGGCAGACCCGGCCACAGATAGATGGAAAGGGATTATCCTCAGCAATAACCCGTAAAGCCTCATTGAATTTTCCCTTGGAAATTAGTGAGATATAGCCTTGGGCCTTAGACCCTATAGGACAGCTGGTCCGACAAGGGGACATGCCGCGCTTGTCAATAGTGGCGACCTTCGGCACCGCTTGGGGGAAGGGGATGTATATAGCCTTGCGCTTAGACATTCCCTCATTAAAATCACTGGGCAGCTCTACCGGACAAACCTTGCTGCATTCATCACAACCGGTACAGGCTGCCTCATCTACATAGCGCGGTTTCCGCCTGAGTTTTACTTTGAAGTTACCTACACTACTGTCCGGTTAATAATCGAATAAATTCAACTGGATACAACCAGATGTTTCAGTTTTTTGGTAATCACATTGCGTAAGTAGCTGATAAATATGAGGTCTCTCGAATAAAGAGATGCTCAAAATTTGCAAAATTGT
>JAJRUU010000205.1 GCA_024277605.1 bacterium | reverse complement strand
TTTCTCAAGTGGTACTTCAAGATTAACGGTAACTGAATCACCGATTACCGCAATACGATACACTCCCGGAGGTTTCTTAAATGGATATTCATAGTCCCGCCAGCCATGGGAGTTTATCTTAATTTTTGTCTTCCATTCAAAATGTCGCTTATAAACTCCTTCAGCATCAGGAATAAATCGGAAGCCCAGCTTATCATCTGTTTCATAAATAAGCGGCAGGGTGTCTCCATATGACAATTGTGGAATCTTCAACAAACGGAAGGCCAACTCAGCTAAAAGCAGTGTAATCAACACACTTATCCCTATTAAGGTCAGGGATAGCTTAGTCTTTCTGGAAATGGTCATTGGCTGTGCCTCCATCGCCGCTCCTCACGATGATCATAAATCACGCATACCCGCTTACATTCAAGACACGGCACCGACCGCTCATCCGGCCAGCCAACCCTTACATCCACCTTGCGCCCCTCAAAATCCACCTCTACCTCAGTCACTTCCCAAGCCACTTTCCGAAGATATTTGGGGGCAGTTTGTTGTCGCCCGTTTCTAACCCGAATAATCCGGGCAGTCACAGCCTGTTTCTTCAGCCCGAAAAATTCGGGTCTTGCTATGGGGAAATCGACATTTAGTTGAAAAACATAGATTTATCAGCTTCCTGATCCTGCCGCCTCGGGCAAATAAAGTCTTATTGGACATTGGCCCATAAACCTTATCTCACAAGGGGTGTCTTGCGAACCCAGCCTGAATTTATGAATAGATCGGGTCAGAAACGTTAGCTTTAAGCCTCCATCAAATAAAAATGGATTTTGTACCAGGCATTATTTTCGTTAAGGGGACAGGTCCCCGGGGACATATCCCCAATGGGCTATATTTCTCACTTGCTTAAGCTAACGAACCCCAAAGTCCGACAGACTCCTAGCGTATTATCGTCATACTCGTTATAAACCTATGCAGGACATAAATTATAGTACTACAATGCTGTGCAATAGCCAAGTATGAAAAATTATTAATGACTAAAACATTACCAAGAAATTACATTTAACCTGATCTATTCATAAATTCAGGATACCCTTCAGACTAGATAGTGTCGTCACGAGACAATTTATGTGTTATTATATGTTATATTGTTTTTACAACATAACATATGAGGTATTTCATGAAGACACTATCACACAGACGGCACGATATTTCTGACAAAGTTTGGAGTTTATTAGAGGGTCATCTCCCTGGCAGAAAAGGTTCTCACGGTGGCATTGCACGGGATAACCGCCAGTTTATCAACGCGGTTTTCTGGATATTGCGCACGGGTGCACCATGGCGTGACCTTCCCCCTGACTATGGCGATTGGAAGAATACGCATCGTCGTTTCTGTCGCTGGCGCGACTGTGCCGTTTGGGAATCGTTGCTGGAAAAGATGATCGATGAACCAGATTTTGAGTGGCTGATGATTGATGCCAGTCATATTAAAGTGCATCCGCATGCAGCGGGTGCAAGAGGTGGAAATCAGGAAATGAGTCGCACAAAAGGGGGCTCAACACCAAGCGGCATCTGGCCGTGGATGCGCATGGTATGCCGGTCAGAATCATTACAGCACAGGGTACCACCGCTGATTGTACGCAGGCTGAACACCTTATTGCAGGCATAGAGGCGGAGCATTTGCTGGCAGATCGTGGTTATGATAGTGATGCCATTGTAAGTCAAGCCTACACTCAGGGAATGCAGGCTGTCATTCCTCCAAAAAAGAATAGAAAAATCCAGCGGGAATACGACAAAGACCTTTACAAAACAAGGCATCTTGTCGAAAATGCCTTTCTACACCTAAAGCGATGGAGGGGTATAGCTACGCGATATGCAAAAAATGCTGCATCTTTTCTTGCCGCAGTGCAAATACGGTGCTTGATGCTATGGTTGCAAATCTCGTGACGACACCACCCAGGCTACCACAATAGATAATTTTTTTCTTGACAATATGTATTATTGTCGGTAGTATTATTGGTGATAGTAAATATTGACTGCGGGTATGAAACTCGGCGCTATCGTTTACTGCTTGATAATATAAGTTTTAAAAAGCCACGAAGGCTTTGATGGTTGAGTGGAAATTCAGCCCAAATTAAAATCTTCGTGGTTTTTTTTGTTTATAGGCCAGCGAAGTCCTGGGGGGGTGATAGGGAAAGAGTCAGTTAAGATGAACCGATCTATGAGATTACACGTTTAGTCTAAAATCAAATGATTAAGGAAAATACACACATTTTTACATGGAGAACGTAATGAGTAAAAAAAACTTTCGCTGGATAACTATGGTATCTCTTTTTTCACTGACAATCAGTGGATTAGTAACCAGTAATGCGATGGCGCACCATGGGGCGGTTTCAGCAGCCTTCGGTCCGGGAACCCCGATAGAGACATCATCCCCCTTAACGCTGGTGGATGGAATGTGGCTGTTGTATGAGAAGTTTCAGTATGTGTCTTACGAGAAATATGACCGTTTTGAGCCGGAGAATATAGATTCATTTACTTTCTACAACACCCTGCTCGGCTACGGGGTGACCGACTATCTCAGCGCCTATGTCATTGTTCCCTATGCGGTAAAGGATCAGGATTATTTTGGAACATCTGAGGGCTTCGGGGATGTGGAGTTTCTGTTTCAGCTTGGCTTCAAGTACGGTGACCGGAATGGAATTACGGACTGGTACCTGTTCGACAAGGATGATTCCACTGGCGCGGACTATACCATGGATGACCTTAAATGCTCCATTTTAGCCGGTCTTACAATTCCAAACGGCACTACCACCAATAAGGATGATAACGGAGACACCTTCGATCTGGGTATGCAGACCGGTTTCGGGGCGCCCACCTTCTCCATTACCGGAGTGGTTTCCAAAATGGTGCTGCCTAAATTTACCTTGGGAGCGGATACCGTGTTCCGTACCTTCACTCAGACCAACGAGGGCAAAGCGGCCAACGAGTGGCGGGTAAACGTAGCCGCCGTGTATGATATTTACGAGAAAAAGGGGGCTTGGCTTTCACGGTTTGATATAGTCGGCGAGGCCAATTACCTGCACCTGACCAAGGATATAGACGAGAACCGGATAGAAGACCCGGCCACCGGCGGCGACATCCTTTATCTGACGCCGGGAATACGCGTTACCTTCGCCGACAAATTAAGCCTGGGCGCAGCGGTGATGTTTCCCAGCTGGACGGACTTAAACCAGAAGGATGAGCAGCAGGGAGCCGAGGGGCTGGAGGACTACAGGCTCTCTACTACTGTGTCATATTCATTCTAAGAGGAGCTAAAAAGATGTCATTACGCAAATCGATAATCAGCCTGCTCTTTTTCAGCGTCCTGGCGGTACCATCCGCCGGGGCGCATGAGGGGCATATTCACCCGCCCAGCATCGGCCGCAGCACCCACCCTTATATGCAGGCCTGCATCGGCCCTTACCTGCGCGTTCAATCAGCCCTGGCTGAGGGCCGCCTGGACAAAGAGTCCGCCGGGGAGCTGGCTAAACAGGCTCAGGCCGCAGCAGGACAGGAAGGCGAGGCCACCGGTCGAACCATGCTGGAAGGGATGGCCGCCGGGGCGCAGGTTATCGCTTCCGCCGCTAATCTGGAAGCAGCCAGGCAAGGCTTCGGGCAGGTCAACAAGGTGATGCTGCCATTTTTCGTAATCTGGACCGGGCATCTTACTGAACACAATCTCGGTCTCTTTTATTGTGCCGATAAAGAGGCTTTGCAAAAAAGAGATAAGATTGATTTCAGTGTCGGCTGGATGCAGAAGGGGAAAACCCCGAAGTCCCCCTATGGCGCACTCTGTCCTGATTTGCAAGTCGAACGAGGAGAGGATTAATAAATGAAACGTCTACGTTATTGTATACCGGCATTAATGATCACTCTTATGTGGGTTGTAACCGCATCGGCTCACTACAACATTTTACTACTTGATCGCTCACCTATTCAGTATAAACTTAGGGGAACAGTACAGCTTACGTACGCTCGCGGTCATCTATATAAGCGGGAATGGAGCAAAGCGCCCAGACCGCACTGGTTGAAAGCCTTCACCTTCGAGGGTATGAGCACTGATCTTACTGCCAAAATGAAGACTGACGGCCAGGTCACGCACATCCCCTGGAAGGTCAAACGCCCCGGAGACACCTGGCTGGTGGTCCATCTGCCTTTGCAATGGTCAGAGCATGATGCAGCCTGGGTGGAGGCCAGCGTGCGCACCATTGTACACGTGGGCTTTTCTCGCGGTTGGCAGGAACCTCTTGGTATGACAAAAGTGGAACTGTTGCCTCTTACGCGGCCATACGGTATTTTATCGGGGGATGTAATGCGGGTGCAGGTACTGGATTCAGGTAAGGGGATAGCTAATACAATGGTGTACGCTGAACACTATTATGAAACCCCACCCTCGGAAGCTATGCCGCCGGATGCAATAGTTACCCGCGCCGCCCGTACCGATGCTCAGGGAATTGCTACCTTGACCCTGGGACAACCAGGCTGGTGGGTTATCATGACAGTGGTGGAGAAGGGCGAAAAAGAAGCTGAGGGCAAAAAAGGGTTGATAAAGTATGAAGATGCACTATGGGTCTATGTGGAACCTTACAAGTTGAAGTAATCGAAACGGTACATCGGCGTTAGCTGCCACGAAGGCAGTTTATATGTGCAGGCAGTTTTTTCATAATTACTCCTTTCTGTCGGGAAATCCAGGTTAACCCTGGATTTCCCCTCTTCCTATACTGTACATCATTAATCCCGCCAGTATCACTGAACCCATAATTTTTATAATATCTGGTACTACTTCGGTAGCTATTCCAATACTGGCCATAGCATTAACTCCCAGATGGAGATAAATCTGATTCAACAATAAGCCCATGAGGATACTCATGCAAGCGATACTGATTAAATAAATGGCAACCTGCACAGCTGTCATTATATAACAAATAGTTACGGATGTTTAGCCCTGTTTTATGAATAATCCGGGACTAACAAACTGTTACATATGTTGATGCTCTTTGTTTTCCATATGATGTTCCTTTTCCAGGCTCTTCACAAGAATCTGTGGGCAAGTATTGGTTCCGGCAACTTGCCAAGAGTATGATACAAGGCAATTTTCAGGCAATCAGTTGTTCTGAAACCGAATGATTTTCTGATAGTCAAATTTGCTTTG
>JAJRUU010000204.1 GCA_024277605.1 bacterium | reverse complement strand
ATTTCATCCCCCAATTACACCGGATTATATATTTACTGTAGCTTATAAAAAGCAGGCCATGTCTGCCAGGCTTTGCCTGCTAATCCATCTTCAATACCGCCATGAAAGCTTCCTGCGGTATTTCCACATTCCCCAACTGTTTCATGCGCCGCTTGCCTTGTTTTTGCTTCTCCAGCAGCTTGCGCTTACGGGTTATATCACCGCCATAGCACTTGGCGATAACATCTTTACGTAACGGCCTGACTGTCTCACGGGCAAGCACTTTATTCCCGATAGAACACTGGATAATGACCTCAAACAGCTGCCGGGGAATAATCTCCTTTAAGCGCTCGGCCAGCCTCCTGCCATAATAATAAGCCTTATCCTTATGCACAATAGTGGACAATGCATCCACCACCTGGGTGTTCACCAATATATCCAGCTTAACCAGGGAGGATTCGGCAAAACCCGCCAGATCATAATCAAACGAGGCATACCCCTTGGAGCAGGACTTTAAGCGGTCATAGAAATCGGTTATAATCTCATTTAGCGGTAGCCGATATTTAATAAGCACCGTTTTATCATCCAGGTATTCAAAGGATTTCTGCTCCCCCCGCTTATCCTGCAACAACGCCAGCACGCCCCCAAAAAATTCAGCCGGCACAATAACGGTGGCATCTACAATAGGCTCCTCTATCCGTTCAACCTCCTGGGGAGAAGGCAGATGGGTGGGATTATCCAAAAACACGATCTCTCCCTTTTTCTTAGTAATCTGATACACCACCGTGGGAGCGGTAACAATCAGTGATAAATTAAATTCGCGTTCCAGCCGCTCTTGAATAATCTCCATATGTAATAACCCCAAAAAACCGCAGCGAAAACCAAAACCCAGGGCATGGGAATTCTCCGGCTCATAGCTGAAGGAAGTATCATTCAAAGAGAGTCTCTCTAGTGCTCCCCGCAACGGTTCATACTGCGAAGAATCAGTGGGATACAACCCGGCAAATACCATCGGTTTTACCTTTTTAAAACCAGCCAGAGGCTTATCGGCCGGATGAGCATTCCCGGTCACCGTATCCCCCACCTGAACATCATGAATATTTTTTATGCTGGCGGTAAAATAGCCCACATCCCCGGCGGAGAGTTCATCCACCGGAAACATCTTCGGCGCAAAAACACCCACCCGCTGCACCTCATATACCCTGTTATTGAACATAAGCTTAATCTTCATCCCGGCGTGGATCTCACCCTCCATAAGTCTTATATAAACCACCACACCCTGATAGCTATCAAAAAACGAATCAAACACCAGCGCTTTTAAAGGCTCATCAACACTACCTGAAGGTGGCGGAACATGCTTAACTATCGCCTCCAAAACTTCCTGGGTGCCTATCCCCTGCTTGGCGCTTGTCAATATGGCATCTTCTCCTTCAAGCCCCAGCACATCCTCCAACTGACGCCTTATCCGCTCCTGCTCAGCGCTGGGCAGATCTATTTTGTTGATCACCGAAATAATAGCCAGATCATTCTCCAGCGCCAGATAGAAGTTAGCCATGGTCTGCGCTTCCACCCCCTGCGCCGCATCAACTATCAGAAGCGCCCCCTCGCAGGCCGCCAGTGAACGTGACACTTCGTAGGTAAAATCCACATGCCCCGGGGTATCGATCAGATTAAGCTAATATACATGACCATCCTGGGCCTTATATTTCAGCTTCACCGCATGCGCTTTTATGGTAATCCCCCGCTCACGCTCCAGATCCATATCATCTAACACCTGCGCCATCATCTCTTTAGACGCAATGGTGCCGGTGTACTCCAGCAAGCGGTCTGCCAGCGTAGATTTTCCGTGATCAATATGGGCGATGATGGAAAAATTGCGAATGTATTTATTTTTCATAGAAAGTCCAAATATTTTTGGGACACGGATTATCGCAGATAAGCGCAGAGGGGTCAGTGACCCCTTATTTTTAAATCCTGTAAATCTGCGTTTGGGTCAATGACCCTCATCTGCGTCCTAATATTCTTTATCAGCTTCCAAAATTAATATAATGCCTCTTCAAGATTCTCCTTAACCTCGGCTAATTTTTTTACCCGGGGGATCAACCCCGGTAATCTCTTCTACTCGCTGCCGTATTCTAGCCTGATCTTTCTGTTTTATCAACTCTAATAAATCTGAATCTACCAACTTTTGGAAGATTTGGCGGCGTTTATTTATATCGGGGATTTTTTTAAGCACAATTTCCCGGCATTCACCTAAAAGTTTAATATATTCGGCATATTCAGAACCATACAGCCGCTCCAGTTGCTTTCTGATTTTCTTAGCCAGCGCCGGACTTTTTCCCCCGGTAGAAATGCTCATTTGCAAATCACCGCGCTCTACAATTGATGGAACGATAAAATTACACAATTTAGGCACATCCACAATATTCACCAGTAGGCGAGCTTTTTCCGCATCATCAGCCACCTGCCGGTTTATATCTTCTGCATCAGTAGCCCCAATCGCCAAATGAGCGCCCTCCAGGTCGCCACCACAATACTCCCGGTTTATATAGGTAAACTTACCGGCTCTATACAAATCGTTTAAAGACGACGTTATCTCAGGACTGATGAGCCACACTTTGGCGCCGACGGAAAGCAAGGTCTGCACCTTACGCTGGGCCACCTCGCCACCGCCAACCACTACACACTTTTTCCCGCTAAGATTTAAATATATCGGATAAAACTTGGACAATGGAACTCCTTAAGTTAATTATTCATGAAAGACCAAAGCCTTGGGGAGAACCCTTCTGAAGAAGGGTTCTCCCCCAAACCCCCTTCCTAAGACTTCTATTTCTTTAGGGTTTGGGGTGGGGGGCAATGCCCCCCTCTCCAAACCCTATGAGACAAAAGTTCTTGGAAAGAGCTTGAGGAAAACTTTTTTCAAAAAGGTTTCCTCAATGTTTTGATCCTTTATGAATAATTCATTTTAGAATACATTTGGTGGGGCATTTATTTACGCATGCACCGCAAGCAGTACATTTCTGAGGATCAATCCGAGCCAGGAAGTTCTCCACGGTAACCGCCGCAACCGGGCAGACCTTTTTACACATCATGCAGCCAATACAGCCCACCTGACATTGCTTTCGAACCAGCGGTCCTTTATCCGTGGAGTTACACAACACGGCCACCTGTTGCTCCTGCGGCGCGAGTTGGATAACCCGCTTGGGGCATATAGCCACGCACTTGCCACAGCCGATACATAACGCTTCATCCACCACCGCCAACCCTTCACTGTTAATGCTTACGGCCACAACCGGACAGACTGCCACACAGGAGCCTAACCCCAGACAGCCGAAGGCACAGGTTTTATCCCCGCCTGCCACTAAGTTAGCGGCCTGGCAGTCAGTAATACCCAAATAATGGTACTTCAGTTTGGCTTTATCCCTGCCTCCCTGGCATCTCAGGCGGGCCACTACCTTATCCACCGACTTGGCTTCTACCCCCATAAGATTGGCCAGCGCCAGGGCAACCGCTTCGCCACCGGCTAAGCAGCCGTTAACCTCCGACTTGCCGGCAGCCACCGCCTCAGCAAACCCCCGGCATCCGGCAAACCCACAGGCTCCGCAATTAACCCCCGGCAGAGCGCCCGCCACCGCTTCTATTTTGGGATCTACATAAACGGCAAATTTTTTGGCAGCCAAGCCCAGTCCCAGACTGGATATAAGCCCGATTCCACCAATGGTTAGTATAGCTTCAATCATGTTTTTTCCCTATATAGGCAATTATACGATTTTCATACCCTGAGGGTTAGCCTCCGCTATTGACTGCAAAGCAGGGTCATAGACCCGAAGCCGACAGGAGGCGTTACCAGTATAATGGCTATCAAATAATTAGACCAACCCGTGGTTGGTCAATTTAATTGGAATTTAGCATAAGCTTCTTGTGCTGCCGATTGCTCAGCTCTAAGACCTAAAATTCCGCTCAAGTATTCCAGCTTACGCTTTTCCTCAAATTCCAACCGGCCAAACAGAGCGCTGTAGACCGCAGGGTGGAGGGTATTATATAACCAGGCGCTTCTCACGTAAGGCATAAGTTTCACCAAAGCCGTTATAGCGGGATGCTCCCTCTTTAAACGGCAGTACTCAGCATCGGACATGGCCGGGAACAAGCACTTTGAACACTGGTCATTTACCCGGCATTGCACACAACCACGCTGTTTTATCTTAGCTGCTTTAAGCAAGTGCAATGTGCGCTTCAGTTCCTCTGCCTTATCCCCTACCCTGCCAATCACGCCTCCATTTAAGCACGTTTTGATCTCTCCTTCAGCATTAGCTATAAGCCGCGATAAACCACCAGCCGCACATTGATCAGGCTGCCAGCCACACTCGTTTAAGAAATAACAATGAAAGCCCGTCAGCTCCCTTGGCAGAACCGCCAGGCCCTGCTTTGCCAACCTCTCCGAAACAGCTAGCAGCTCACTTCTATCACCTTCGGTCTCCAGGGTTAAAAACATTACCCTTTTTTGATAATTCTCTCTATAAGCGGCAAGCCCGGCTAATTTGCCGAAAGGCATAAAGTAAAAGCGGTGCATATGTGATTGATAATAAGGCGCTTCCGGCAGAATCCCCTTTGACCACACATATTCGGGTACATCGACGGTAGATCGATCTCCGGGAACCAAGCTGGGAATTCCCAATAAGGGGGTATGTGCCTTCACTGTATTTGCAACACTCTTTTTCCAATTAAACCCCTGCCGGTCTTTATTCATAGTCGAAAGCATAGCCGATGGAGGAATAAAATCATTTAACCAATGGAAAAACTCCGGGCTAATTTCAGCAGCATCCTGAAACAGTATATCCCTGGCGGTTGAGTCCGCATCACAAAATGGAGCAACCATTAGCCGCTTTACATGGAAAAAATACAGCCATGCTTGAATAACATTACCCATATCAGTCAGCTTGCGGCTATCTAATACCGGTATGCGCCGGGTATTATAATGGCGCTTGGTATAATAGGGCAAACAGCGGGCTGATGGAGTAGCTATTATACCAAAATCCGCCTGTTTCTCAAAGGCTTCAGTTCCGGCATGCAATAACAAATGATTGTGGAGGTACTTACTGACGCCCAATGTTTTTACAAATTCCAAGGTAGCCAGTCCCTCTTCCAGCGTCTCGCTGGGTAAGCCTGATATAATACTTACCGAAGGATCGATCCCAACTTCCCTGCACCAGTTGACGGCCTGCTTAATCTGCTTTAAAAATTTTTTCTCCGCTGCAAAATCTTCATCCGCAGCCGGAAGGAGGCTAACTTTTTTGATAATCCTCAATATACGAGGCACTGCGCTTTCCAAGCCAAAATTTATATACCCAAATCCAGCCTGCTGTAGAAGCTCAAATAATTCCCGATCTACATGATCGGCCCTGGTCTCGCATTGCAGCACGATATGCTTAAATCCTTGCTCGATGATACGGCGGCAGATTGCCTTAGCCCGCTCTACGTCCATGCTGAAAGCATCGTCCTGGATAGCTACCCGTAGTTTCTCCCCCAATGCCAGCCGTTTTCCGGCAGCTGTATCTATCTTACTTAGATCGGCTATCACCCTATCCACCGAATGATAGCGCAGGCGATGCCCGGACATGGTGGCAAAGTTACAGTAAACACAGCTATAGGGGCACCCTCTGGAAGTGGAAATCCCCACTTCGCCCAGTCCCCCAAGCGCCATTTCATCAAGCGGAAAGACCCCGCCAGAGTACGGTGAGGCAAATATATCCAGCTCTGCCCCTTTAGTTGGAGCACACCCGCGGGGCCGGTCTGCCTCGCGCACTATCTTATCTCCCCGACGGTGGGTAACCCCTTGAATTCCGGTCAAATCAGTCCCCTGGCGCAGGCGCTCCACAATTTCTGCCGTGCTATACTCCCCTTCTCCGCGAATACAGGCATCTACGGCTTGGGTATCCCGCATAATTAATTTATCGGAAAAAGTAGCCGCCGGGCCGCCCATTAAGGTTATTATCTCCGGCGAGCGTTTTTTCAGTAATCGGGCAATCAATTTAGAGGTATAGTAATTGGAATCATAACAGGTAAAGCCCACAGCGCGAGGTTGCTCTCTTATGATCATATCGGCTATATCAGTCAACCTGACCCGGGAGTCGGCTACCAACTGCCGGGTATGCACCCCGCACTCTTTTAAATATGCCCGCACATATCCGCTACCCAGATGATAAGTGGCTCCTCTATAGATATAGGTAGTACAGTCCAGATATACGAACAATATTTCTGGTTGAGATATCATATTTTACTGAAGTTCACCCTATTTTACCAGTCCCATAAAGCCAAAGAAGGCCATGGACAATAAGCCCGCAGTAATCAGTCCAATGGCCATTCCTTGAAAAGGTTTGGGCACCGGGGATAAGGCGATGCGCTCACGAATACCGGCAAATAGCACCAGCGCCAGGCCAAAACCCACCGATGAGCCAAAAGAAAATATCAACGCCTCTAAGAAAGAGTATTCCTCCTGGATATTAATAATAGCCACCCCCAGTACCGCACAATTAGTGGTAATTAAGGGCAGAAAAATACCCAGCGCCTGATACAGCGCCGGAGAGGTCTTCTGGATAACCATCTCTACCAACTGCACCAAGGCGGCAATTATCAGAATAAAGGCAATCGTCTGTAAATAATCTATTTTAAGCGGCACCAGAATATAATAAGAAACAGTCCAGGTTATGCCGCTGGCAACCGTCATTACAAACACCACCGCCATCCCCATGCCTAAAGCAGTATCAATCTTGCGCGACACTCCCAGGAAAGGACAGACGCCCAAAAAACGGGCCAATATAATATTATTTACCAGTACCGCACTGATGATCAGTAACAGATAATGTGTCATTGCTTAAACCTATAATAAAATGTCAAATGACAATCATGAAGGAAATATCAAATGTCAAAATCCAAATGCCAAATCAAATCCAAAATCCAAATGTCAAAAATTATGTCATTGCGAGTGTAGCGAAGCAAGCTATCATTTATTCCTTAGCTCCGGCCTGCTTGAGCAATTTAATTACCTTGGTATGCTTTTTCTGTTTCTTTTTATTTTCTTTACCTTTCAACAACACCAGAGCTAAGGCTGTCTGGCCCTTCTTGTTTTTCGCGTTAATCTCTGCACCTTTATTCAGCAAGGCTTGTACGATATCGGTGCGATCGTCCTGCGCTGCCTCCATCAAGGCCGTCATACCATTCTTGTCTTTTATGTTCACATCAGCGCCTCTGTCTAGCAGTACTTTTACGGTGGCAGTCTGAGCTTTGAATAACATTCCCACCTTAAAGGCCATATTGAACAGAAGTTCGCCTTTTGAAACAGGTTTGCCTTTTTTTGAAATGTAGGCGTCTTTGTCCGACAATGCTGTCTCAGGGAAAGTATCACCGACACTTGCTGCTAATATCAATGCACTCCTGTTATTGTTGTCTTTTGCATTTACATTAGCACCTCCGTCCAGCAAGGCTTTCACAGTGACAGTATCACATTTTTTCGCCGCAGCTAAGAATTCTTTGTCTAGGAGTCTGTCGGACTTAACTTGTCAAAAATAGTGAACAAGCCGCAATTAATAAATAAATCCGCCGACAACCGATTTTTTAATTATCAACCTGATACAAAAGTCGGTTTTTCCGGCAAACTTACGCTTAAATTTATCTT
>JAJRUU010000203.1 GCA_024277605.1 bacterium | reverse complement strand
TAAGCTGGTGAGCGCTGAAGAAGTTTATGACCCTGCCGGGAAACATAACAAATGGTGGTTTGACCCTTCGGGGAATTGGACAGACGTGAATACTCCTCCCCGTAAACCGTTTACAAATATAGAGGTTGTCTCAGATTCAGCAATTAAATAATTGTGTTTTTTAACTAGTCCAGATAACCGAAAGAAAGGTGCAATATGAAGAAAATAAAGTACTTTTTGTTAGTTGCCACACTAATTTTTGTTACTGCTCCAACAGTGATGGCCGGAACTCAAGCAAATATGAACAGCCAAACCTCTTGGACAAATGGTTATTCGCTGGTTCTTCTGGATTGCAATAGCTTAAAAGAAGCAAAGAGCGCCAGGGATTATATAGAAAGCCAGGGTGGACGGATTGCCCTGATTCTTTCAGAACATGCCATGACGGGCTGGATATCCCCGGAGATTATCCCTTCATTAACCAGCAATAAACAATATCCTATTACGGCAGTGTATCTTAGTCCTGTTTCCCCTGATTTGATTGAGTATCAGGATGCAAAAACTATTTATGCGGTTAACTTCTTTAATTCTGTGGCCTCCGGAGAAGCAGCCCGGAAGATTGCCGCCAGTGCAACCGCGGAAAAAGCGCCGCTGGTGGATGATGCGCGTGACGCACCTCCAATTTCATATGGAGATTACATTCACAACTTAAAACAAATGGGCATTGACGTTGATGCTTATAAAGACAGGGGCTTGCTTATTAATGCTGATGCGAATATAAGTCCAGCGCCAGGAAACAGCGACGTGATGACCGGTACAGTAGCCATGGGCATGCTTTTTATTGAGAGTGACGGCAGCATTGAAGGTAATTTATATGATTGGACGGCTGCTGCCCGGGATGATATGCTAAACCAAGCGGGTATTGCATTGTCGTGGTGGGCAAACCAGGCCCCTGCATACGGAGCAAGTGTTACTTTTTCAATTTGCTATTTTGATCCGCTTACTAACCCGGCAATGAGCCAGGGCTATGAACCCCTGAATGGCACACATACAAGTGGTCAGGTAGGGCTGTGGATCGATGCGGTGATGACCAATATGGGATACCTCAGTGGGAGCCATTTTGATAAAGTTTATGCTTTCAATACCTGGCTGAAGGGATATGCCGGAACAGATTGGGCTTATACTGCGGTAGTATGTTATAACCCGGCGGCGGCGCCCACTACTTATAATGACGGTTATTTCGCCTGGGCCTATTATGGGGGGCCTTATACGCATCTGCTGTATCGAAACAATGGCTACGAAATCAGCGATTTTGCCGAAATACTGGCCCATGAGACGGGACATATTTTTTATGCGTGCGATGAGTATTATCAGCCCGGATATGGCGGTTGCACCAGTTGCGATCCTTGTAATACGGGAAGCCATGGGGTTCCCAACGGCAACTGTGAATATTGCAATCAAGACGCAGTACTCTGTATGATGAGAACCGGCCCCTGGGTTTTATGTTGTTATACTCCGGGTCAAATTGGCTGGTCATGGACACCTGATGATTGTCAGAGTGGAGGTAATCTTCCTTTAGCCCCTTCCAACCTTATAGTCAGAGCTCCGCAAAGACCGAAAACCATTGGATTACGCTGGGGCGATAATTCGGATAATGAAGACGGCTTTTTTGTTGAACGAAAACGCGGCAGATGTAGGTCCAATAGAGCCTGGCAAGAAATTGCCGATGTGCCGGCTGACAGTACCAGATACCAGAATCGAAGGTTACGGCCGAACGCCACATTTTCTTATCGTGTACGAGCCTATAATGGTAACGGTAATTCGGATTACTCCAACTGTAGGTCAGCTACAACTCAGCCATAAATGGGTTATTGCTGTTTGCCTGATCTATTCATAAATTCAGGCTGGGCTTGCAAGACATCCCTTATGAGACGGGGCTTATGAGCCAACGTCCTGAAGAAACAGGCTGTGCCTGCCCGAATGTTTCGGGCATAAGGAATAAGGTGGTCTTGCAACATAAAAAACATATAATCAGCTATTGGGCTTCGGTTTTTGTTTTAATGGGATTATCTACGGTATGGGCTGGGAACCTGGAGGTTCCCCGGCAATTTAAAACAATTTCGCTTGCCCTGGAAACCGCTATAGCCGGTGATGAGGTATTGGTTGCTCCCGGAACGTATCATGAAAACCTGGTACTCAAAAAAGGGGTCATCCTGCGCAGCATTGGGAGCGATGAGGAGCGAACGAACTTTAGCAGCGCCTCCCGTACTATTATTCAATCCCCTGGGGTTACAGAACAGATTGTTTTGGGGGCCGATGATGCGGTATTGGATGGCTTTACTATAGCTGATACCGAAAGTCAATTCAATCCCCGGAAAAAACGTTATGCAGTGTATATAAAAGAGGCGGCGATGACCATTTCTAACTGTGTTATTACGGCAATTCCCTATACCGCTGTCGGCATAACAGGGGCTGCTTCAGACAAATATAATATTATTAAGAACAATCGAATATATAAAAATGGGGGGGATGGAATAAATTGTGAGGACGGCGCCAGGGCCAAAATCGAATTCTGCAAAATCTATCAGAATGAACAGTCGGGTGTCCACAATTCCAAGAATGTCAAAACTGTCATCAAGCACAATATAATCAGTCAAAATGGCATTGACGGCATTATGAATTCTGGTTTTGCTGAACCGGTAATCATGGAAAACGAGATATATGAAAATGGACTGAATGGAATTGGATTACAACGCATGAGCAAAGGCCGGGTGGTGTCAAACAATATATGGGGTAATAAACAGGCCGGGATTGGTATACGCATGGGGGCTGAATGCGTTATATTGAATAATACTATTTGGGAGAATTTGATCGGCATTGGATTAATGGACATTAAGGCGGCGGTTATTTAATCTAACAAAATTACGCGTAATTATATGGTAGGCATTGGCCTAGTTCGTTGTCAGAAGGGCACGGTTGTCATCCGCAAAAACGATTTACGCGGAAATAAACTGTTTGCGGTAAGTCCTAACCTCTCCTGTGAATTGACCGAAGAGGATAATCTTATGTAATTAATACAGAGCCACTTTTTAACCCGCCTCAAATAAATTCCCTTTGTTTAAAACCGATTAGCATGGTCACATATTTTCATAACCTTTAACTAGCAAGTGTCTTGACACAGGTGTCTTGACCCAAGTGTCTTATTCATTGACAAATCCGGGAGGGAGATTATAATAAGTGAATGTTGAAACCACTTCTTATGCCAAGTTGCATTCAAAATGATACTAATTTCTCACTCGGGTAGGTCGGCCTTTAGGCCGACCAAAGAGCGGAGGACTAAAGCCAGAGGACTAAAGCCCGGGGGCTAAAGCCCTCCCTACCCATTTAGTATATGTTTGATTACAACTTGGTATTAGCTGGCACCAATAGAAAATTGAATTTAGAGAAATCTTGATTATTGCTAATACATATTATTAGCTAATGATATTTAATATACTGCAAATAAATACTTTACTCGTAACACAATAGGGCAGGGGGAGTCAAAATTGGAGAATGGTTGTGTAGTAACCTTCAACGCTACTCACTATGCGCTGAAGGCTGAAAAGGTATTAAAGAAAGCCCGGCATAATGTAAAACTGATTCCAGTGCCGCGGCAGTTCAGCTCAAATTGCGGATTGGCGCTACAGTTCGATTGTGCTTTAAAAGAAGAATTGGTTGGTATCTTTGAGGAACAAAAGATAAAAGTTCATGGTATTCATGAATTGGATTGAGAACATTTATGATTTGTTTTAATAAAAATTAGGAGGGGGCAATGCCGAAGTCCCCTTTATTGGAGATACAGGATTTACACACCTCATTTTTTACCTCCCAGGGAGTAGTAAAAGCGGTAGCTGGTTTAAGCCTGGCGATTTACCCTGGTGAGACGCTGGGGTTGGTTGGCGAATCAGGTTGTGGTAAAAGCGTCACCGCCATGTCTATTATGCGTTTGGTGCCCAGCCCCCCAGGCAGGATAACCTCCGGTAAAATCCTTTTCAACGGTTCCGATCTGGTTTCTTT
>JAJRUU010000202.1 GCA_024277605.1 bacterium | reverse complement strand
GTTTATCGGTTGTTGTTATGCCAATATATTCAACCAATTATACCACAGCGAGGGCTTTTTTTGGGCTTACTTCGCTTCTTTTTTCAACTTTTTTAGCAAAACTGTCCACGACTCAGAGAAACGGCCTGTGTTATACTAACCAAATACAATTCATACACATTAAGCCTGAAAAAAGTAGGGCAACATCCTGTTTCTTCAGGACGTTGGCTCATAAGCCTTATCCCATAAGGTGTCTGGCAAACCCAGTCTGAATTTATGAATAGATCAGGTTAGATAGAGTCAGCTTCAAGTGAGCTGTGCCTCTATCTGGCAATGGGTACGACGCTCTGTTTCAGCTTAATGGGGGCAAGAGATTCCGGGTTAGCGGCGGTTAAGTATTTTTCTGAATCGTTTAAATATGTTTCCACCGCGGATGAGAACACCGTATCCGGGTATTGTGTTTTATATTCTAACAGGAGGGTCTGCGCTTTAGTAAAATTGTTTGTAGCCAGATAAAAAACCGCTAAGTTAAACGTAGATAATAAATCTTTGGCATAATCATAGTATTTTTTTAAATAGAATTCAGCCCGGCTGTAAGCCGATTTCCTGAAATAGACCACACCCACATTATGTAAAATTATGTTCCAAAGCCTGATTTGCTCTTCGGCGTATGATTTTGGCTTTAGTTCGAGCGCTTTTTTCGAAATAAGCCGGATATCGGCATAATCATAAACCGATAAAGAGATAAGCAGCCAATTATGCAAATCCTCTAAGATGAATCGTTTGTAAAAAGTTGTACGGATAGCATGGTATTTACTCAGCATAAGCTCAAGTAATCGCCGGTTGCGGTCTATAATATGTATTTCATGTTGATTTTCCTGACTGAATGTAAACTGCCGCCGGGTATAGCGCATTATGGTCATTATATTTCCCACATTTGCCAGATTCTCGAAATCGGAATCAAGCACTTGCATCGTAAAATCAATAGCAAATTCCCGCATATCCTGCTCAGCGTAATACTTAGCCAGTAAAAACTTTGCCCACGACCGCTCATCTTCCATTTCTTTTCCCGTATCTGTTTTTCGAAACGCTACAATAGTTTTTAATTCGCTCTCTATAGTGGGGTTAAGCTGTTTATTGTCAATCCTATATTCCAAATCCAGCAATTTGAATTTTAATCCCGTTTCATAGCAACTTATTTTATCTTCATACAGGCCGAGCCCCTCATATATATCTCCCAGCTGGATAAAGTTATCGGCAAGATATGCAAAGAGGTCTTTATTTTTATAAGCAGTTTGTTGTAATTCATGAAAGTATTTTCGGCTTTCCTTAAAGTAGTGTAAGGCATTGGCTGTATCCCCAGTCTCCAGATAAATCTTTCCCACCGTCAAACAATCATCGAGGTATTTGGTTAAGAGTGATTTGAAAATGAAATCATTATCTTGCTTCTGGCTTATGTATTTTAGTTCGATCTGCAGTATCTTTTTATAGCTATCCAGGGCTTGCTCAATATGCTGGTTTTCATAATACAGAGTGCCTATCTCCCGATATATTTCAAGGCTGTGATAGTCGATAGAATATCTATCTATGGTTTCTAATGCTCGATTTAGATAAAATATTTTATCCTGCATGCGCTCTTGTATGCGGGCGTGTTCTACGTAGAGATTTTTTAAGATAAGCCATTTACTGGGATGAAATTCCACCGCCTGACTGATACAGGATTCCTTAGTGGCAAAATCCGAGGATTTTTCTGCTTTCTTCAATAAATCAATAACCTGCACATACGGGGGGATCTTTTTTTCCGCATGGCTGCAGCAGATTAACAGGCACAAGCCAATTAGCGCTCCAGGCAGACGTCTTTTTTTATAATAGAAATACAGACTATTGCGGTATTTGTATCGAGCGTTCATATTCATGCTTAAGTTTCTGCTTTTGATGGGGAGTTATTAAATGATCCCAGGGAAATGTTTCGTCGGCTTTTCGCTTACGATGAACGAAGAAATCAGCTGCCGGCTGCATCCGTTTTAGCGCCATCTTGTGACTTTTCCGCTCTTTACAGGCATCCAGCAGGGCTTCTCCCACCCGACGGTCACCCCGTGAAAATAATGCTTGATAAAAGCTCGATCGAGGGGAACCGGCTATCAGTTTCACCCCTTTTAATGCCTTTAATTCCTGGCGCAGGTAATGTAATTTATGATTCAGGCTGGACAGAGATTCCATACCGCACCATTGGAATGGAGTCTGCGGTTTTGGCACGAAGGGAGACAGGCTTAACGTCAGGCGGCCCGAAGACCGGGAGGTTGACATAATCTGTCGAACCTTTTTGGCTAAGTGGACTATTGCCTGGATATCCGCCGATTGTTCGTTTGGCAGCCCCCACATGAGATAAAGTTTTATGTGGGGAATCTGGCGTGAAACAATATTTTCTACGGCATTTAAAATACCATCCTCGGTTAGGCCCTTGGCGATTAAATCACGCAGGCGTTGAGAGCCTGCCTCCGGAGCCAGGGTGATGGTTTTGTGTCCGCTTTGTTTTAGAGCGTCCAGCAAATAGCCCGATAGCTTATTTGCTCTCAAAGAGGCTACCGAAAGTTTCCCCTCTTCCTTTTCTATAAGTTGGCATACTTTGTTAAGATACGGATAATCGGTTATGGTAGCCCCCACCAAACCGATGCGCTTACCGGAGGTTAACCCCGATTCTATTGAAATGGATACGGCCTCTAAGCTGTGGGGGCGATAGATACCGCCTAAGGCAGAACCAAGCAGACAGAACCGGCACCTGTGAGCGCAACCGCGTGACAGCTCTACTAAAAACATGTTCCCAAACTCTGTCTGTGGGGTTAAGAGCCGGGAATGGGTGGGCCAGTTATTCAAGTCGCTTAATTGGCGCGGCTCAAACCGGGTGTTCATGTCGGCTGATTCGGGGACTAGCGCTCTGTAAGTGTTGTCGGAATTGTAGCTGGCGTGATAGTGTGACGGTACATAGAAGCCAGGGATAGAGGAAAGGTGTTGCAGGAGATCGGCTTTATCTTTCCGTTTGAGAGGCGCTTCTCCCAAAGCATCCATTAATTCTGCTAGTATCTCCTCTCCATCTCCCAACACAAAGCCGTCCATTACAGGGGCCAGCGGTTCGGGATTCATAAAGCTGCACACCCCACCCATAATCAGCAAGGGGTCATAGGCATTGCGCTGATTAGCTCTGGGTTCTATCCCGGCCAGCTCCAATATATCTAAGATATGGGGATAGTCGCCCTCAAAGGGGACTGAGAAGGCCAGTATATCAAATTGCCGTACCGGCGTCTGGGATTCGAATGAAAACAGTGGGGCGCCGCTGCGTTTATATTCCTGCCACACAATTTGCGAGGGTAAAAATACACGCTCGCACACCGTGTCGGCTCGCTGGTTCAGTAGATGGTAAATAGTCTGAAATCCCAGGTTGGACATACCGACCCAGTAGGTATTCGGGTAGGCCAGGGCGACCTTGATCCTCCCCCCGTGAGGCTTATAGACGGTACCTGATTCCTGGGCGAGTAGTTGTTTTGTTTGCTGGATGAGTGAAAACGACATTATGGTCTGGCAGGATCGTAATTATACACTTCAGTTTTATTTGTCAAATGCGTAGACCTGACCCCGTATCTCTTTTTATTCATATCACCGTACCTGTATCTTTAGCTCGTAGCGATTTATAGAATCCTCAAAATAACTCCAGCCAAACCCTGTCAGTTTTGCGTCTTCAAATAATAGCGGAGTTAATTCATCATCATCAATCCCCACATGTCCGCTCTCCTCAGTGTAGTAATATAATACCTCCACCGTCTTGCCCTTAGCCTCCATAGTCTCAATCCGGTACGGGTTTGCTATCATCTGACGGCCTATCCCCGCACGGCTTAACTGGCGATCGTGTGCCCATATCGTCTTTGTCCCCATAATGGTTAGCACTTCTTCTTTACTCATTCCCGTTTTCAGTATCCGCAGGCTTTCAGTGTTCTTTGCCGTTATTTCTGTGGGATATTTCCACTCTCTGGGACCCCTACACCCAAAACCCACCACCATACAAAGCAAAATTCCTACGTACCTGTATCTCATTCTGAAATCTCCTTTAATCACATAATGCTGTTCATGCCCCTAAAGCCAGGTGGATTTAAATAATAAAAACATTAACACAACTAATGTATAATGGGGTCAGGTCTACGCATTTGACAAATTCAGCACCTTTTTCAGTTGCCGCAGCTTTTCTATTGCGTTGTGTTCCTTCTCTAGCAACAAATGAAAGCGAGAGCTATTCCTGGATATACCTGATTCACCTATGCCGAAATGAGCACCTATTTCCTTTAGCGACATACCGCTATATCGGTGACATACATAAAGGGCGGCTTTTCTAGCCAGCTTCGGGTCTTCAAATGCCAAATTAGCCTTTCTCTCCACCTCTTCAATTGTTGGCCCCATATATAACTGCCCCTGGGGTCCATGACACCTCGCTCGCTTTTGACATATTTTTACTTTAAATGGTTTGGACAACAGCCCATTTAGATAGCGCATTATTTGTATCCACCACATAGCGGGTGGTGGTACCATCTTTTGTCCTGGCGATTCGGTTTACCAGGGGAAAGAAACATTTTTATGGGGAAGCAAGCGGCGGGGGCAGGGCGATAGTCATTCCCAGCTTTTCGTTTATATATTTATCGCCGAATTTCTGCGCCAATATTTTCTCGGCGCGCTCGCCGGTACAATGAGTTGGTACGATGTGTTTAACCCCGGCGGTTAATAACTTGTCGGCGATTTTTTCTACATCTTCGTTAGAATAGGGGTGTGGTTGGGGGATATTAAAATATCCGGCGTTACCGGGCAGTTTTACCCTGGTACCTGGATCAAGCATGCGCGTGCCTCCAGAGATGAGGTACACCAGCGGCTCTCCGGTATGCTTTTGGCTCTTTTCCATGATGGTTACTATTTCCGGATGACCGCAGCCCTGTAGGATAACCAGCCCTTCTTTCGTTTTTAATACGATATGTATCTCCATAATACCAAACGGCCCGCCATGCCGGGGAGGGCTTTTGAGCTTCATTAATATTATATTGGGCGTTATATTAAAGCTTTTGCCTATAGTTTTTAGATTATTATCCCAGTTTTGCTGTTGGAATAAATCAGTATCTCCCAGTTCCCTGACCACCGTATCGGTGCTATATATCGGGAGCTTGGGATTGTTCTTTAGCAGATACGGCGTCCCGTCGAGCATCTCCCAATGTTCATGAGAGATAACCACTGCATCCAGGCTCTTGGGGTCTATGCCCAATAGCTGCATATTGTTTTTGAGTATCTTGCGGTCGCCGCCTGTGTCAAACAGGATACGTTTGCCGTCAAATTCAATCAGGGTTACCAGACCCCAAGCCCGCTGGCAACCTTCTTTGAGCGCCTCGCGATCACCATATACATAAGTCAGGCGACCGCCTGCGGGACTCTCCTTGATCGCCTCTTCAGCCTGAAGTTTCCGCTGAGGCAAGCTGCAAATCAAAGTGAGCGATCCTATAATCAGTGTCATCCAAAAGCTGATTTTACTTTTCATGTTTTAACCCTTTTTAAATTGTATTGTTATGGGCGAATCGACATTTAGTTGAAAATTATAAACTTATCAGCTTCCTGTTCCCGCCCCACTGGGCAAACAAAGTTTCATTGGACGTTGGCTCATAAACCCTATCTCGCAAGGGGTGTCTTGCAAACCCAGCCTGAATTTATGAATGAGTTGGGTGTAAAAAAGGAATTCATAGTATATCCACGAATTAATAATAACTATATTAGCGGATAAAATCAAGACGGGATTTTGCTGGAGCTCCCAAATATAGCAACTCCCCCTTGTTTGCGGTTGTTATCGCTGGGAAATAACCTGCCGTTAACCCGAAAAATTCGGGCAGGCACAGCCTGTTTCTTCAGGACGTTGGCTCATAAACCCTATCTCGCAAGGGGTGTCTTGCAAACTCTAGGAGTCTGTCGGACTTTGGATAATTCTACTGCGACAAGTGCTAAACATATCCATTTTCCCGTTCATTTTCGTTAAATAGTCACCACTATTCGCCTCAAATGAACGAAAAAATGGGCTATATTTCTCACTTGTCTCGCTACGAACCCCAAAGTCCGACAGACTCCCAGCCTGAATTTATGAATAGATCAGGTTAGAACTAAGCCTGAATGGATTGTATTTGCTCAAGAATGTGCCTAATACACCAGAAAAGCTTGACAAAAAGGGAATTTTAGAGTTTAATTGAGGCTCTATTCAGGGATAGCTCAATTTACCCGTTACCCGAAAAATTCGGGTCTTGTTATGGGCTAATCGACATTTAGTTGAAAAGCATAAAATTATCAGCTTCCGATTCCTGCCGCCTCGGGCAAACAAAGCCTTATTGGACGTTGGCTCATAAGCCTTATCTCGCAAGGGATGTCTTGCAAACCCAGGCTGAATTTATGAATAGATCGGGATTTAACACTTAACCACGTCAAGCACGTGAGTATTGCCCCTCAAAAGGTTGTCTGTTGAGGGGTAAACTTTATTTGATGTTTGAATGGTCTATATAGATAAACTATTTTATGGCTGTAGTAGATTATAAAAAGCTCAGGCCCTCAGGCAAATCCTCTGTTATAATTGATATTGCTACCGACTCAATCATCAGAAAAGCGGTACTCCTGCCAATGGGGGGAGGGGAAAGATTATCACCGCTTACCAAGCGTTTCCCCCCCAATCTATTCCCGCTATTTAATGAACCGCTCATTGAACATAATATAGAGTTTTTGCTGAGAGAAAAGTTAACGGATATAGTGCTTGTTTTATTAGAAGAGCAGGGATTAAGCCAGCTTGAAGAGATAAAGGAAAAATTTAAGGCCCGTATTAATATACACATCTATCAGGAAAAAATACCCCGTGGTACGGCCGGTATGCTGGGAGATGTAGCATCTTTTCTGGGCCAGCAGCCATTTTTAGTGATAAATAGTAATCTTTACATAGAAGATGTAGACTTAGGGGCGTTTGCGGCTTTTCATCATAGTAAGCAGGCTGTTGTTACGGTTGGCGTGAAACACGGTTCCAAAGAAGCATCGAAAACAGAAGTGCTTAAATCTTCTCCAGACGGAAGGGTAAGCGAAGTCCATGTTATACATCATTCCAGGGATAGAAGATTTCCCTGGTTGTTTTCCGATATATATATGTTTGACCCTGCTGTTTTTAAGTTTATTGATTCTCAAAAATATTCGGATATCAAAGAGCAGCTGATCCCTTTATTACGGGAAGCGTCTTTGCCGGTTTATAGCTATGAATTAGATGGTTATTATAGAAGCATTAATTGCCTGGAAGACTATTTGGGGATCCACCGGGATTTATTTTCCATGCAAAGCAGGGCGGTTGATTTTAAAAAAAAAGAAGAGATAATTGAGCAAGTATGGATTGGTAAGAATAGCAAAATTTCACCTAATTCGTATTTATTGGGGCCAATCGTTATCGGCAATAATTGTCATATAGCCGAAGGGGCGCAAGTTATTGGGCCGACGGTCATTGGTGATGGGTGCAATATTTCTGAGGGGGCTGTGGTCAGGGAAAGTATCCTGTGGCATAATGTTACTTTTTAAAAAATGGCCAGGAGCGATTATTGTATTATAGGTGAAGGTTTGAGTATAATGCATGATGAGCATTTGATGAATTTAGTATTGGTGGATAACTTGCGCCGGGGTGATGTGAATTTGATGGCGCATCAATATAAACTGGATGGGATCGGGGGAACGAACCTTGCCCATAGTGTTAACAATTGGGTGTTTATTTTTATAAAAAGGACCATGGATATATCTATATCTATGATCCTGCTTTTATGTTTGTGGCCTATTCTTATCATAATCGGCTTGATAGTAAAACTGGATTCAGCGGGTAAGGTTTTTTTTATGCAGAAGAGGTGCGGCATGTACGGACAGACATTTAACATGTTTAAGTTCAGGACAATGATCATTTCCGCCGAAAATAAACAGACTGAGCTTACTTCTCAAAGTTATACCGATGGGCCCATGTTCAAGATGGTGGATGATCAGCGGGTTACCCGTATTGGCAAGTTATTGCGGCAAACCAGCCTGGATGAACTCCCTCAAATTTTTAATGTTGTCAAAGGTGAAATGAGTCTGGTCGGTCCGCGGCCATTAGTGATGGAGGAGATGAAATTCAGCCCGTCCTGGAAGGATGTGCGCCTTTCGGTTAAGCCCGGGATAACAGGATTGTGGCAGGTTCAGGGTCGGGCTGAAGCCTCGTTTCACGATTGGGTAAGATATTATATGGCGTACGTCAAAAAACAGTCCATCTGGTTGGATATAAAAATATTATTTAAAACCATAAAAGTCGTTTTGAAAAGAGTTGGAGCCTATTAACCTGATCTATTCATAAATTCAGACTGGGTTTGCAAGACATCCCTTGTGAGATAAGGTTTATGAGCCAACGTCCAATAAAACTTTATTTGCCCGAGGCGGCTGATCAGGAAGCTGATAAATTTATGCTTTTCAATTAAATGTTGATTCGCCCATAACAATACCCGAATTTTTCGGGTTAGGGCCGAACGATTTTGTAAAAGGAAGGCCAAGTTAAACAAACAAAGAGTACC
>JAJRUU010000201.1 GCA_024277605.1 bacterium | reverse complement strand
GTACAGGTCTATCGGGATGGAAGCCTTGCTCATTGTACAAGGTACAAGTGGCCTTCCGGTGGTCGGCTGACCAGACCTTACAGCGCTTGCAATCAGCACACCTATCACCGGATTTTATGGTGGCCATGATTTATTCCTTCTCTCTTCTGTAGTTTGTAATATTGTAGTCGCGGGTCTTTAGACCCGCCAAAAGGCCGACCTGAAGGTCGGCGACTACCCAGTTTTAGCTTATTTTGAACGCAGCTTGGCATTAATCTTATGTAAACAAACGGGCTAACTTACTTAAGGGACGAACCACAAGGGTTCTCACCATCACCTTTGCCAAATTGTAGCGTGAAACCCAGGATGCAATTGGGGGAGAAATTTTGTAGTAGAAGTTAATAAAATTTACCCCCATTGCCCTTTTAGCCAAGACATTATCCCGGAAGCGGGATAACCAGATAACTTCCTCCGCCAGCGGCGTTCCACATGCAGCAGTAGCTATGAAACAACCCGATTTCTCTTCTTCTTCTTTTAAGATAGTTCCCTCTTTGATAGATTTAATAATCCTATCCATATTTCGTAACCGAAAACTACCATCTTTTTTACGCTTTGACTGGCCATAACCACAAAAAGCATTACGATTGTTCTTTGCATTATCGTATATATCTTTTAAAGGCAAATCACAATTCATTATTTCGTCTTCACTGAGTTCCTCATACAAAGATATTGTTTGGTTTAAAATATCTACGACTTTTATTGCATCCTTATATTCTTCATCAGGGACACTGGCCCCGTTTCTTTTGTCAAAATTATTCTTAGAAACCCATATTTCCATTGCATAATTAAACAATATAAGCATTTTCCCCTCGGGGCTAGGATCGTATTCTAACGCCCTTTCATATTCCTGTATTGCTCTATTCCATAATCCTTTCTGGTGAGCAGAAACACCTTGGTTATAATGCTTCATTGCAAGTGCATTTCTTTTGCCAATATCCCCTTGAGGACCCATGTCATTTTTCTCCTTCCATTAATCGTGAACAATGGTATCCACCCTTGCCCCAAAGCACCCCAAATGCCTATCGCCGCCTGCCAAGACCTGATCCCCAATCCTCCGACCAAGACACCCTTAGAAATCAAGCCTTTTTCCTCAATCTCTCATACTCATCAACTGATATTTCTATCTCTTTCAGGATAGAGCGAATCAGGCCTCGCCCCAAATCTTCACCCCTGTGCATTGGAATAACGGTTGATCTTCCATCCTCATGTCTATAAAAAGCGTGGCTTCCTTTTTGTCGCACCAACCCGAAGCCCAATTTATTTAAGATGGAGCACATTTTTTGTGGAGAAATTACAGTAACCTTACTCACACAGAAACCTCAATCCGCTGTGCTCCCACAAAGGACATCTGTTCCAACCCTGTTTTATCCCCTTGCGGCTGAACTTCTAAACATAACTCTACGGCTTCTTTGATCCGGGGGAATAGCTCCTCTAATGTCTTTGACTGAGTATGGCAACCCCGTAACTGGGGCACAGTAGCCACATAAATCCCATCCTCGTCTTGCTCAATTAATACAGAAAATTGATATTTCTTCATTGGGCTGCTCCCCCTAACCTAACCCCTATTTACACAGCAACCGTCTCTCTTATTTGTTTTGGGCTATGTTTAATACCCTTTTAACCCATCCACTGATATATCCTCATCTATTAGCAATATCGGCCTTTGATAATCCAGCTTGTTTTAATATGGACAAAAGCGTACCTTTGGGTAGATCCTGGTTATGGTACGGCACTGTCACCCGTTTTCCATTTGCCAAGTTGTAATAAACCCTATGACTGCCTCTTGAATGGTCAAATTCAAAACCATTCTTCATGAGAATCTTTATTAGCTTGTCAACCGTTAATATTGGAAGCTTAGGCATACTCTAAATTCAGTACCCCCTCAAAGGTGCGGCTATCATCGCTTATCGTCTCGCCATGTTTTACCTGGCTCTCAAGATAGGCCATAATTGCATCTTCCGCCATTCTATATGTCTCTGGTATATCCTTCCCATAGGTAATACAACCGGGCAAAGCGGGCACAGTAACCGTATATCCCCCCTCTGGTTCCTCCTTTAAAACAATCCGATAGGTTAAGCGTTTCATTTTACTCCCCCGGTATAATACTTTTACCTACAAGCTATGCCAAAGCCCTCTCTCTCATTTGCCTTGGGCTATGTTTAATACCCTTTTAACCCATCCACTGATATATCCTCATCTATTAGGGGCCAGTGTATTCCATATCCTGACGCAGAAATTTCATATATTTCTCTGTTAGCGCAAGATGCTTCAGCCAGTTTTTTAGAGATGGCTGATAAACTTAATAAAAGCCCGAACCTGTTCGGGTTATGCCCGTGGATGAAACTGTTTATATATTTGTTGCAGCCATTCCTGACGGGTATGGGTATAAATCTGGGTAGTGGAAATATCAGCATGTCCCAGCATTAGCTGTACTGAGCGCAAATCAGCTCCCCCTTCCAGTAAATGGCTGGCGAAAGAGTGCCGCAAAGCATGTGGGGCGACCCCCTCTATACCTGCACGGGCGGCATACCCCTTTATAACCTTCCAGCACCCCTGGCGGGATAGGGGTTTCCCAAATCTATTTACAAACAATTGATCACTATTACGCTTTTTAACCAAGGGAGGTCTGCTCAAGCTTAGATATTGCTTTAGCCACTCGCTGGCTTGTGCGCCTATGGGAACAATCCGTTCTTTGGCCCCCTTACCATAACATAGGATATAACCCATTTCCAGATTTAAGCTGTTTAGTTTTAAACCTAATAGCTCTGATATGCGCATTCCGCTGGCATAAAGCGCTTCCAGCATGGCTCGATTCCTGAGACCCAGTGGTTGGCTGGTATCGGGTTGGCTGAGCAGGTTTTCCACTTGTTTGACACTCAAGCAATGGGGCAGCTTTTTCCACACCTTAGGGGTCTCCATGTTTAGGGTGGGATCCTGCTTGATATGGTTTTCCGCCCTTAAGAAACGATAGAAAACCTTCAGGGAAGACAGATGCCGGGCAATACTGCGCATTCCCAAACCGCTGTGCTTAAGTTGGCCCAGGTATTCCACCAACAAGCGTTGATCCGTATCAGGGATACCGGTTCCCCTTTGTTTTAGATAGTTGAAATGCTGCTGCAAATCCCGGTAATAGGCTTGACAGGTATTAAGCGATAAACCGCGCTCAACGGTAATATACCCCATAAACTGATCCAGCAGTGTTTGCATAACTTGTAGATATAGTGTTACTTTATGGTAAAGGCCGCTTATTTCTTCTCTGCCTTGAGTTCCTCGGGGGAAATTTTCAGCGCTTCATCGATCAGCATTATGGGAATATCATCCTTGATTTCATATTTGAGCATACATTTTTCGCAAACTAACCCGGTTTGCGCCTTCGTCAGGAATAAATCTCCCTTACAAGCCGGGCAAGCTAATATATCTAACAATTCCTGGTCGATCGGCATTTGAAAATCCTCCATTTTGTAATCTGTTAAAATTTAACGGTATAGTTTATACCGAGTTGCATTCAAAATGATACTAATTTCTCACTCGGGTAGGTCGGCCTTTAGGCCGACCAAAGAGCGGAGGGCTAAAGCCCGGGGGCTAAAGCCCTCCCTACCCATTTAGTATATGCTTGATTGCAACTTGGTATTAAACGTCAAGCGTTTTTATCCAGTCAATTTCCTGTTTAAGCCCTTCTTCCACGCTCACCCGTGGAGCGTAATTCAATTCACGTTTGGCCTTGGATACATCGGCATAGGTGTGTCGCATATCCCCTTTCTGGTCTGATTGATAGTGTGTTTTAGCAGGTTCGCCGGTCAGTTTACTCAAGAGCTTCAGTACGTTATTTACCGTTATTCGGGATCCCCCGCCAATATTATAAACTTCTCCCGACGAACCATTGTTCAGGCAGGAAATATTAGCCTCCACTGCATCGCTGATAAAAGTAAAATCCCGGGTTTGCTCACCATCGCCATAGATGCCGATAGCTTTTCCGGTTAACATAGCCCTGATGAATTTGTTAAAGGCCATGTCCGGGCGCTGTCGCGGTCCAAACACAGTAAAATAACGCAAGGAAACCACCGGTACGCCGAAATTACGCCAGTATAAATAACAAAGCTGCTCAGCCGCTGATTTGGTTACCCCATAAGGTGAAAGAGGGCGCAGCGGACTATCTTCCCGCATGGGCAGGTCTTTTGTGGCGCCGTATACCGAGGAAGACGAAGCAAAAATAATTCGCTTTAAGTTACTGTTTATAGAAGCTTCCAATAGCTTCTGGGTGCAGAGGATATTCAGCCTGGTATATACTTCAAAATTGTTCCCCCAACTGGGGCGAACCC
>JAJRUU010000200.1 GCA_024277605.1 bacterium | reverse complement strand
CCTTTCCACTCTAAGGTGGATAGATCATGGCATAAATCCCAGAGCAAATTGAAATCGAAAAAGTCTTTTTTGGGGTCAATCATCCTGATATACCTAATGTTTTTGTACCATTAAAATTTTTTTACCGGACAGTAGTGATGTATTCTAGTAATACAGGTACAGCTTTAAGCATTACAGCATTAGCTTGCGTGCTAAACTCCGGCCCTGGATGGCAATCCCCCATATCGCTAACCACCCGCAGGGCCAGCGCCGGTACCTGATTGACTGCGGCTACCCTTAAAACGGCAGCCGACTCCCAATCGCAGGCTAATGCCTGATGTTTTTGCCAAATAAGCTTTCTCTCACCTACGCTATCGCAATTTTGATCAGCGGTAGCCAGTATGCCGGGTTTTACTCCACTTATAGCGCGGGCAAGCTCTAATAACTTCTTGTCTGCTGAAATACGCCGGGGTGAACGGGATCCATAATCGTATTCCACCGCCCCCTGGGAGGCCACAATATCACCGAGCTGAATGTGGGGATTTATCCCTTGGGGATTTATCCCCCCGGCACAGCCCCAGTTTATCACAATTTTGGGCTTTGCATAATCTATCAGCCATTGGGTAGCGGCGGAAGCCAGTACTTTGCCTATACCGCTGGTTAACAATCCGATAGTCATACCCTTATAATTGCCCCGGTAAAAAGGCCAGGGAGTTGCCGACTCCCGCTTGAGGTTACATGCGGCTTGCAGCCCTTGCATCTCCAGCTTTAGCGCACATATTATGCCTATATTAATTTGCATTAATGGCTCCATCAAGCAGCTTACTTAAGCCCCCATATTTACTGGGATCGTATCCGAACACTTCCTGCCAGACCTGGGGACTCTCCATGCATAAATAAATGCAGGCGTGCGGGGCAAATTCACGAATAGCCTGCTGTATAACTTTGTACATCTTTATGCGCAATGGTTTAAAATAGCGCATTTTTTTATCAGCGCCTAAAATAAATTCCTCGTATATAAATTTATCCTGCGGATATTTTTCGGCGATTATAGTCTTAAGTTTGGGCATGAATCGAAAGGCTCCCAGGCTGATCCAGGCAATAGCTTCAGGCTCGACATGTTCAAAGATAAGTCGCACCGCTTCCCGATAGCCAGCTTCCCAGCCGGGATAATAGATAATCGGATCGAAATGAAAACCGATACGATAGCCCCAGGCAGAAACAGCAGCGGCGGCCTGCAATCTGTCTTCGAGATTTGTTGTGTGCTCTTCGTAATTTCTTATACACTCTTCACTATTTATCGACCAGGATATAACCACCCGCCCCCCATGCGGCAAATGCTCCAGCTGATCGATGTGGGTGGTCTTGGTCTTTAGCTCTAATATAGCATTTTTTTGCTGCCCTATAAGCGGGATCAGGATATTGGAGATATTGCTGATTTTATTCCACAGCAAACTATCGCTGAACTCTCCGGTTCCTAAGCGTACCACCCGGTCTGCGTTAAGTTTTAGATAGACTCCCAGTTGAGCTAATAGCTCTTTTATATTAGCATAAATGACCAGATGCGGGAAGTTTATGTAGGCCTGCAGGATACAATAGTGGCAGCCAAGGGTGCAGTTAGCGGCAAAATCAATGATCTGATACCCACAGCAGAGGTAATTTTGCGTACCGGGGCAGGCGCGGATAAATGGGCCATATTGTTTTTGCAGTAGCAGCATATATTCCTGGAGCGGGGCCAACCGGGCTTGTTTAAGCGTTTCCGCACGAAACTCCGCCACATCTCCCCAGGTTACCGAAACGCCGGGCAAGCGGCTGATTATCTCATGCACATAGGGTTCATCTACCAGATTTTGCTCAACAAAAATTTTAGCCGGTTCAAGGGTCATCTTCTACCCCAAGTCTTAAAATGGCCTGCCAGGACTCGTTTTGCATAGTATTTGATAAGGCGCTAAGCTGCGCATTAAGCTGCGCTAAGGCGGCAAAGTTACACTCTAACCTGAACTTGGAGGTTTCAAAATTTGCGGGGGGGACGAGTTTTGTACCTTGGGGGAGTTGTAAGCGGTTCACGTGGCGCTTAAAATTGCTCTGGGCCAGACTATATTTAGGATAACGCCGTTTTGCGAGATAACGCCTCAGGTTGCATCCCTTTTGAGGGCCGCTCAAAGAGTTATCACCGAGCAATTCTACGATTTCTTCAGCGCTTAATACCTCTGCCGGAAAAACATCCTCCCGCTGGCTTATTTCCCACGCATTTGAAATCACTTCCTGCTGGCTGGAAACACTAAGGGGGATACTAATAAACATATCCGCCAGGGTTAATTGATCGGAGGCGGGCCATTTGATAAGCTGAATGGCTGCTTCCTCATGCAGCCTGCCGCAGAGTATGGCCTGCTTCAGCTTTTCTTCTAATTTTGCTATATCCAGATATTTATCCAATATTTTATAGTGCGGCTGCAAGCCCAAAACCGGCAAGTAGTCGCAAATAACCTTTTCCCTTGGGACATAGTTTAACAATTTGCATATAATAGCAGCTTTTTCCAGCGGGTTAAGTTGGCGGGTGCTTAAGTTATCATAAATAGCCAACTTAAACAGTTGAAGCGGGGGTTGCTCAGAAATAAGCAGACAGGCAACGCTGCTATAGCCTAACTCATGACAGGCCGCCAAGCGCCGGTGTCCGCACAGTACTTGATATGCCCCATTTTTGAAACATACCAACAGCGGCTGAATTAAACCGAACTCACGGATGGATTGGGTAAGCGCAGGGATCAGCAGGGGATAGCTTGTGCTGAATTCACCCTCGATGCCTTTAGCTAATTCTTCCACACTGATTTGTATTAATTTATAGGCTTTTTCCTGGTTTGCCATGTTATGTGCAATCCTCCTTTATATATTATACAGAAGCAATTTTAACAAGCTACAATAAAATGCAAATGATTTCAATTGTAGCAAGCGGATGGTTATATCATTTTCTCTTTAAAATGGCACAGGCACTTACTGGTAGCCGCAAGCTTCAGCCTGCGACTACCATATTTGTGCAGTTACAACTGGAAAATTATATTATAAGCTTCTTAGCTGGATTTAGTCCGGCATTTTATAACCCGAAAAATTCGGGTCTTGTTATGGGCAAATCGACATTTATTTGAAAATTATAAATTTATCAGCTTCCTGTTCCTGTCCCCCAGGGCAAACAGAGTTTTATTGGACGTTGGCTCATAAGCCTTATCTCGCAAGGGATG
>JAJRUU010000199.1 GCA_024277605.1 bacterium | reverse complement strand
AATTTTCGGCTAGCGAAATCCACTTTTCCTGGTCAATTTTAGGCTAGCACAACCAGTTTAGCGCCGTTTTCTCTTTTCCGCCCGTACCAGCGGGGCAAAATCAATGAATTCTCCCACACAACTACAACAAATTTTGAAAAGTTTCCACCCCATAATGGAGATTGTACCGGTGGTTCGCGGGAGATGCTCTACCGGGGTCTCAATAAGTTTAAAACCCTTAGCCTTAGTCATATAAGCAATCAAGATTGATGGAGCGAATGTATTAGCCGGTACGGTAGGCAGCACCTCATCCAGCACACTCTTTTTTAACACCTTAAAGGGTGAGTTGGAATCCCAAACCCAATAACCATATAGTAAAAACCCCAAAAGGCGGACAATGCGGGTAATTACCAGGCGGTGCAGAGGATCGTGGCGGGTTTGACGGTAGCCTATTACATAATCATATTCCGAAAGCTTGGCATAGAGCTTCCAAAAATCCTGGGGGTTGTTTTGATCATCGCTATCGCTCTGGAAAATAACGTCATATTTGGCCTGACTAAGCCCCAGCCGAACCGCTTTACCATGTCCCCCGTTGTGCTCAGGGCGGATAACCCGAATCCCATATTCATGGCTTAAGCGTTTTAATATTTCCCAGGTGCGATCAGTGGAGCAATCATCAACCACAATAAACTCAGCCTGGTCAAGCTTGGAGATTACTTCGGTGTGGTATCGCTTGACTACCTCCTCGATACACCCCTCTTCGTTATAAGCCGGCATTACTAAGGAAACGCCCATAATTATCTGCCTTTTAAATCAGCTCATTTGCCAGGTGGCTTCGGGTTTGCCCTGCAGCAAATAATCCACCACTTCCACCCCCTGCATGACTGAATGATCCATGTTGCCCACCTCATACAGCCAGGCGCCAAATCTGCCACTGGAATAAATATCATGCTGCATCAGGTAAGGCTGAATTACACTTAAAGCCTGATCTCTCTTAAGCGATGGTATGGGATAAAGGTGATCCCTTTGCAGCAGGTACGTGGAGACTATATGTCCTCGATCCTGCTCGGATATTAATTTAGAGTTTATTAATCCCTGAATAGTGTCTTCTATTATCAGGTTCCTGTCAACCTGTTTATATTTAGAAAATGAGGTTTCGCACATTAAGGAATAGTATTCCTCTCCCGGCACATTATTCGGCGAGTAATTGGAGAAGTAGGTCACCCGGTAGAAGGGGGAATCAGCCTGCGGGAAATACATCCAGCACTTATTACTGGGGCATGGTTTCTTGAAGCCGATCCCCACAATAAATCCGCTGTTATGCTCTATTTTAGCCGCCGCCGCGCTTAATACTTCATTGCGGGGAGAAATATGGCTTACCAGATTATCCAGCGGCGCAGTATTTATGACGATGTCGTAGGCAGTCTCTTTACCATCGGCAAATTGGAGTACTTTTTTGTCTATATCAATGCCGGTTAATTCTTTTTCAAGTTGTAAATTGCGCTCTATATACGGCATAAATTTGTCGAACAATCCCCCCGTACCGCCGTATAAGGGGAACTTAAAACAATTATTGGGCCCCCAGGAAATGTCGTCCTGGGCTAGTATAATATTTTTCAAAATTCGTTTTAAGTCTATTATTGAAACCCGCTCGGCAATCCATTTTTTATTCATCTTTTCAGGGGGATGCGCCCAGGTTTTTTTATTCTGCGGCAGCATAAAAATATCAGCTATCCCCTTGCCAAATATTTTGTATAACCACGCCTTAAAATTTTGGGGGTCTGTGTTGTCTTTCTGTGCCTCCATTAATCCTAAAACACAATTCCAGATTACATCCTGCGGAAGATAGCGAATATTATTCTGGAATGGATAGGGCACAAAACGCTCCATAATCCAGATCCAGCTCTCACGCAGATGTTCTAAATATTCATCAGCCAACAGCTTTTCCACCAGCTCATCAAAATACTTATAGTGGGAAAACATCACATGCCCGCCCACATCCCAGGTAAAACCATGCTCATCCTTAAAGCTGGCTGACAAGCCGCCGATATAATTGTTCTTTTCGAACAATTGCCAATTATCATAGCCCAGTTCCCGCAACCGGTATGCCGCCCCTAAACCAGTAGGACCGGCGCCAATGATAACTATTTTTTTAGCCAATTATGTATAACTCCTGTAATTCAGAATTTTTTTACATCCAATTTAACCTAAAACCAATAATTCAAGTATGCTCTTTGGACGAATAACAACCATCACCTTTTTTAGGCTAATTGCTATAAATGGTCATTTTGAATCATTTCCACAACTTCATTAGCTTTTTCAATCATTCCACTCAAACAACGGTCCTGGGGGTATATTTGTGTAGAATCGGTAAAATATAAGTTGCCGAATTCTGTCCGCGGACCCACCATTAATTTTAAAAAACCGGTAGTAGAAATTGCTTGCGCATACTTGTGTCTGAACACACGATAATCTATAACCCAATCAGAACTAAATTGGGGATTAATTACCTTTATCGCCTGGCAATACTCTTTGAACAGTTGCTCATTAGGGTATCTAAAACGTTCTTCATCAACAGCTAGATAGTAAGGTATATAGGCTATACTAATACCCTTCAGGTGAGCGGATTTGTTTATGTTTGTATATTCTATAATGCCGTTAAATGAGACTTTTTTGTCATTTACGTTTAACCAAAAATTCTCAGTAATAGGGTGTTTTAACTTTAATATCATACAAACCACCCCAATAAATTTTATTTTATTTAATTTGCTTTTAAGGTTATTAGCCGCTGGGGGTAAAATGCCCTCCAATAAAGGCAGAGGGAGAGTTGAAACGACAATATCGTGTGGGCAATCTTGCCCATTAACCCGAAGGCCGGTTATTTTGTCCTGGTTAAAGAGTATTTGTTCAACCTTGCTTTTTGTGCGAATATTCCCCGATCTTTGTTTGATTTCCTTTTCTAACGCATCCATCAACATCTGTGACCCTTTTTCAAAATATCCCATATATTCCTTTGAAAAAACACTCTTTCTTGAAGAAGCCACTCGATGAATACGATGCCAGATCCATGCAGCAGATAACTTATCATAATACCTGCCAAATTTAATTTTTAGCAGAGGGTGCCACAGGACATCATACGCTTTTTTGCCAATATGTTTGATTAACCAGGATACCGCATCTATATCATCATACCTTTCCCATTTTTTGTTGAGCTTTGAATAGTAAATATGGAAGCCATACCGTATGCGGCTATAAAGGCTTATAGGGGTGAATTTGATTAAATCAACGGGATTGCAAAAGGGATATAGGTTCCCTTCATAGAAAAAAGCTGTCTTGGTGGGTTCCCAATGGAGATGATCATTAATGCCCAGCTCATTTATAAGGTTAAATAAAGGTTCATCAGCCCCACAGATAAAATGATAGAACCCTTCTATATTAGTACCCCCAAAATCGAACGAACTAGCCTGCCCGCCCAAGACACCAGTATTTTCATAAAGGGTGACCTTAGCGCCCTTTTTTACCAGTCCATAGGCGAGGGTTAATCCTGATACCCCCCCTCCAATTACAGCTACATCCATATATTCCCCTACTTTTCAAAAATTATCACAAAAAAACCCGTATTCAGTGGACACTCTTAACCCGAAAAATTCGGGTCTTGTTATGGGCGAATCGATATTTAGTTGAAAACTATAAATTTATCAGCTTCCTGTTCCTGTCCCCTTGGGCAAACAAAGTTTTATTGGACGTTGGCTTATAAGCCTTGGCTTATAAACCTTATCTCGCAAGGGATGTCTTGCAAACCCAGCCTGAATTTATGAATAGGTCGGGTTAAGAACACCTCATTATACGGCATCTAGTTCAGGTATTATTTATATCACACTAGGCTCTCATTCAACATACGTTTATAAATAATAAATATGCTATCATAAAACAGATAATCACGACCTGGAAGCCAGTTGTATGATTTCACCTTATCATAGACGTCAAACACTTTAACTTTTTGATAGTGTGATTCAAGATATGTCTTGTCGCTGAACCGATTTTTGATTTCAGCGGGCCTGAGAACAAGCCAGTCAGGCTTCAATTCCTGAACTAATTCATCCCATCGCTCTGACTTTAATTTCCTTCGTGCGGCAACAACTTCGGGTGAAGATAATCCGGGATAGTCAAGCATTTTTAATTCTGAAAAATAACCTATATATCCTAAACATTCCACAAAAACGGTATCTGTTTTAGCAGCCGCATTTTGACGAAGCCATAAACCGATTTGCTTGCGATGTCCATCTTCAATAACTCGCTGCTGAATCCGCAACTGATAAGCAACGCAGACCAACAACAGTAAGCTTACCGCTACAACCAGAACCGATATAGCTTCAACAGCTTTCTTGAAAACCTTCTTTAATGGCGTATTTTTATCAGCACTTATCCAACTAAGCGCATCTTGGCTAATATTAGCGGCAACAAATATACCCTGAACTGCGGTATTTGGAATATACCATGGAGAGGGATGGCCGGCAATATATGTCAGATAGAAATGAGAAAGCATGAACGCAAATGAAACTGCACGAGCTGACGAGTTTTTCGTGGGAACCAGCCAATATAACGCACATGCGTATGAAATAAGCTTACTATATTGAAATACCGTATTATGCCAGCCGCCAAAATATGCATATGCCGGTAAAAATGTCAGATTTACCGATGTGGTTCTTTTGAAAATGATGTTGATAGGAAACAATATAAAATTAGTCAACAGATTCAAAAAATCGTGTGAAGATGCAAGCCCTTTGGCTATAACAGTGTGTGGGATTGGCGAACCATAGTAAAACCAGGCCCATAATATCCAAGGTAGATATATTATCGCTGCCAAAAGAGCTGCCTTAAGGCAAGTTACAAGCAAGTCCTTTCTGGATTTTGTAAAGGAAAGACCACTTGGGAACAAAAGAAATCCTAATCCGATGCAGCCTGCATATATGAAACCATCGGGCCTCGTCCACATTAGACCGGCTAAGGACAATCCAAGCTTTAGAACAATTGAGCGCGAATCAACCAGTAAGGTATGCAGCATTAAGGCAATAAAAAACACCATGAATGCTGTTTCCTGTCCGTTGATACTGTAATCGATAATTTTATTATCTGTGGCGAACATACCGATTAATACGATGATAGGGATTAAAGCTAAAGATTTATGCCGGGCAATTCTTAGCAGCAGAACCGCCGCTGCACCTGTAAGCAGGCTGCACAAGATACGATAGAGCCATAATACAAGCGTATCTGAGGTGTTACCTGTCATATAGCTTAAGGCTGCGGGGATAAGAACATTGAAGGGGGATGTGAAAGAATGAACCCTTTGCCCTGGCGTATAGACCAGGCCGTGACCTGTAGCAAGGTTCTTGCTGGGCTTATAGGTAATATAATAATCTTCCCACGCATGATTCGTAACCAATGCAAAGAGCATCGCTATTGAAAACACCGCAATGAAAACTATAGCAAGCTCTTTTTTTCTGCTTTTAGAGAGAGGTTCTACCTGACTGGATGAATACAAAAGCTTACCTTTTATTTAATGTATTTGGAAAAAAGAAGATATGAAATTCTTATTTTGACCTTAATTTATCATTCTAAAATAAAATGTGTCAAGTAAAATTGGTTAAAACATCAAAATAGATTTTTTGTCGCCTAGTGCATATATCAGAGGAAATCTATTCCCATTGCTTCCCATAAACAGGGTGGGCCAAGATCTCTTGCCGATATTTTTTCCCATGTGACTGGTTCCAAATGAGATAATATATTTTAGCCAACATCAAACATACCTTAAACAGCGGGGTATCAAAGAATAAGCGCTTAAAACGCGAGGTGCGTAAAAACAGCTCAAACTTAGAAACCAGATTATGTTCAGCCGGCTTAAATTTCATCTTATGTGCTTCTAAGCTCTCACCGACAACCTCGATTTTTTCTAAACTCGAGTTACCTAATTTCCGTTGGGCACAATTCTGTATATGCTTAATCTGCGAAGGGTCAAACCCCATAAGCTGGGCTTGCACCATATCTAAAGCTACAAAATCACCTGAAGCCAATACGAGATTTGCTATTTTAGGTATGCCCGATTTAGGGCCGTTTCCTTCTAAGCACACGGTAGCATCCATAACCGCAAATTTAGGAGGGACTATGGAGTTAATATCAGCCAGGGCGTCGTCTAAGACCAGGTGGAAGTTGTGCCTGAGTTTACTTATACATCCCCACTGGTTTTTTATCGCCCCGGTAATGGTGGTTTTGCCATGAGTCTTCATCACCGGCAGGGTAATCATTTCAGTATTAAGCAGTATTTCTGGAATCTCAATATCTTTGAATATTATATTAGTTTCTGTTCTAACCCGGATTGGTTTCTGACTCGACAAATTGACCCATTCTATAGCATATCTTTCACATAATTTCTGCATTCTGCTTTTACGGTACGCTGTTTCTATATCTTCCAGCACCTGGTCCGATTCTACCATATATATTTTACCCACCCAATCCCGGATGGTATTAATCACACCTTCCGCAACTAAAGGAGATGTTATGGAACCCGGAATAAACAAGTCCCAGCCCAGATTAACCTTAAGGCTTACCGCAGCTCCCTTGGAAATGAATTCCTTCCAATGGGCCGCTTCCATAGCCTCAGAGACGGTCTGAATGACATTTTGGTTAACTTTGGCAATGGATACGATGCTGTTGTGCTTCATTTATTTATGCCCTTAATTAAGTGATGTCTCTTTATAAATGCAATGGTCTTAAAAGAACTTACCCTTACTAGCGCCATGTCATCCATGTAACGTATGATTGTCATTCCCGCTAAGGCGGGAATCCACAAGCTTTGGATGCCGGATCAAGTCCGGCATGACAGACTTGACATGACACTAGATTTATAAGACACTATAGGGAACCTTGAAAAAGTGCCCCCTATGGGATAGAATCTTCAACATCCAGCCTTATAAGCTTATTTCCTTCCCACAAAAATGGTGTTCTGCCTTTGAAATACTTAGGATAGAATTCCCGCCAATCATCCGGTTTGTCTGGATCCTTCTGATCCAATACCCAAGGAGATCTTGCACCGAATAATTTGAAATAAACCACTTTTCCCTGGCCAAATTCTGTATATGGACGATCTCCCAGTGGGAGCTGGTCGCTTTTTATAAAAATAACCGCCTTATCTAATTTCATTTGACTGACTTGTTGCCTTAAATCCCAAAACGCTGGTTTAAAACCATAATTTATCTGGGTAAGGGTAAAGAAGCTCCAATTTATAAAAAGCAATAGGATTACTCCAACTTGGAGGGAATTCTTTTTAAAGTTAACTCTTTTGGCAACTTTTTGAAAATATGGTTTACTGCTTAGTATTCCCTTGGCCAATAGCGGAATCAGCCCAATTATTATAGCTTCGTTATAATATCTTGCCCCCACTGCCAGAGAATTCCATATACTGTTATCATAAAAATAAAAGAGCTGGAAGGCAAGCAGGCCCACGAAAGTAGCGCTTAAAATAATATCCAGGCTATCCTTATATTTAATCAGCTGAAAAATTATAAAGACATAAGCTAAGATCAGCGTAATGAAATTAAATCCGTAGATATTTTCTGGAAATCCCCAACCTACGATATTCATCCCCACAGTCGGCAGGATATTTTTAATCAGTCTCTTAAAGGCTCTAGGTAGAGTATGCTCATATGCTAATCCTTTAAGGGGAATATCATATGTTTTAGATAAATCAGGGTTCATTCCCTCCGCTTTTATGCCGAATCCAAATGTAGTATATTTTTGTTCGACATCATGTGGTGTCTTATAGGGATCACCAGTATAATAGTTATTTACCGATAAGTACAAGGCAATTCCAAATAAACCAACCGCAAGAAACAACATCCCCCGAACAAATAGTCGCTTTTTTACTGGTTTAGTTACAAGAAAATAAAGCCAGAACATGGTAAATATTCCTGCAAACACAAGAGCAGAACCCGGTCTGGTATTAAAGGCAATTCCCCAACATAGACCGGCAATTATGATCTCTAAAAAGGAAAAACCAGATGCTGGCTCTGGCTCTTCTTTAGAGTTTGGCCTCACAAACTTAAGAAAGAAATACAACGAAACAGCTAGAAGACACCTGGATGGATTCTCACTCCACCACGCACCTCCTATAGCATAAAAAGAGGGGGAAATAAGAATCAGAAAACCTGTAAGCAAAGCCGCCTTCCTGGAGGCGAAACTATCCATTATTAAAAACATGAACACTATTAATATCCCGGATAACAATGGAGGGATAATCCAAGGGATATTAAAATATTCTCCAAGCGCTAAAAAAGAGGCATTCCCTATAGGAAAAAGCTCATAAACTTTACCATGAATATAGTTTAAATGCTTGGCCGGGATAAACCTGAAGTCTGCCGGCGAGGGGGCATAAGTTTTTCCCATAGCAAATAATCTAGCCTGAAAAATGTATGTTTCCGTGTCAGGGTCAACATAGGTACATTTAGTGACAAACACCATGTACGCAAGACAGATCAAAAAACCCAACAAAAACGCACTCCAACAAAGGGTGCGCCTTTGTTTGGCACATAGTATTTCCACTATGTTTTTAAATTTATCTACACAAGCTGTTATAAATTTTCCTATTTGGGGAATGTCGGTTAGCAGTTTCCAGATGATAAAAAAATTAACTGTTATGAAGATGCTAAGTGGCATCCATATAAATGAAGAATGGACGGATAACTTTAATGCACTCTGCATGTAATTAATAATAGCAGGAGTCTTTTGGATAGTTATTATCAAAAAAACTTCAACTAAGGACAAGAAAAATATAATCGCTGTTTTTTTAAGAGTTTGCATAAAATCAGTTATGGTTGAGTCAGGTTAATACTTGGCAGCCAGGCCGGTCTGTTTATAAAGTTAACTATGATGGTCTCGTAAAAAGTCGTCGTTCCCGCGAAAGCGGGAATCCATCCTGATTTTAACTATCGGAAAATACTGGATTCCAGTTTACACGGGAATGACAATAATCTGTGTTTTCAGACTTTTTACGAGACCATCAACTATCACTATCCGGTAGTATTTTGTATACTTCTATAAATCCTGTATCCTCAATCAGCTGATAATGCTGCCTGACATATTTTTCCAGCGGGTTGTTGCGCATCTGTTCCTGGGTGAAAAATGTACTGAATTTAACCTCACGCCCCCGGCGCTTGATAAAATCATCCCGGAAAACAATTTTGGGTTTACTCTTGTCCAATCTGGTTACTACATCTGCCATTTGTTCAGGCGAATAATAAAAATCTATCGTATTGAATCTGGTAGGATTATGACGATCAAAGAGAAAATATAGCAAGGATTGGTGGTAATACATGAAGATATCTTCTTTGGGCAGGGTATATTGGTCAACTATCCTCATTAATCCTTCTATGTGGTTTTTGGTTTGTTTGTCTCCGGTTAAAATACCTCTTGGGGTGTGAATTTCATAGCTATTATAATAATAGTGCAAAGATCCCCTTATGTTATCGTAAAATAAATCGATAGTCAAGAAAGCGAGAACTCCACCTAACGCGCATAATTTTAATGCATTAAATAAAAATAATCGGGATTTAAGTGGATTTGGCTTAAAGAGATCAAAACAGCAAAAGAAGAAAAGCATATAGCCCACAATAGACATAGTCCTAATCTGCGGGTCACGAGGGTTAGAGAGGCAAGCCAGGAAGACAGCTAGGCCAATAGCAAAAAATAGCAACAGATAATGTGCATTGCTTT
>JAJRUU010000021.1 GCA_024277605.1 bacterium | reverse complement strand
CAAATAAGGCGTCTCCCGGTCGGTCAGTATAAATTTAACACTCATCTTTTGGCCCCTTCATGGCAAAGATTTATTTCCGACCATTATACCATATTCTGCTGCTAAAGTCCGACAGACTCCTAGTACACACTGAAAATCGTTAGCCTGTTTTCTAACTCCGCCTTTTTCATAAACGCCTTATCCAATAAGGCATACAATTTCGCACTTGTAGCTTTTTTATATAGATAGTGATTAAGTACTACATATTTTATGCGATTTTTTATGAGTAGCGGTTTTAGCTTTATGAAAAAATCCTCATCCAGTTCAGAGTCCCGCATAAGTTCTTTTAACGGGGTGGTAGATAAGAACCTTATTGATTTGTGTGACAGGCGTGAAATCGTCCCATTTAATAGCCTTTTATGATGCAGGGTCTGGCGGTACATAAAGGCGTTACCAGCCCAGTAATCAAGCAGCGGCAATTCCAAAATGGCGTAGTCGCCTTTATCATTTTCCAACTGTCGTCTTATAAAAGGGGCGTACGTCACTTGATCCGGTGAGCATATATTTACCGGCAGCGCCATGTACTCAAACAGAATCAGCCCGCCTATTAAGCATAGTCCCGGGCGGTTCATCCTTATACCCAGGATATTATGTGTCGCAGCCATGTACTGTAAGGCATATCCTACCAGCACCGCAAGCGAAATGAACACCATGACTATAAAACGGCTGGGGCCGCTACTTACGTTAAAGAAAGGAATCCACTGGATCAGCCAATAGGGCATGGGGAGAGCCGGAAACATGATTTTACCCATAACATGCAATCGGGGCCCCAGAGAGAGCACACCGAAGATAAGCCCCGTAATTACCCACAGTCCGGTCTTATTCCAACTAAGCTTATAAATCGCATAGCCCGCCAGTATCATTGCCACATAACCCAAAAACACGGTAGCCTCCCAGGGAGTAGCTCCAAACTTATTATACAACACTCCCAAGGCTTCCGGCGCAAGCGGGTGTGCTGCTGGTGGAACGAAAAAAGCCACCGCATCGGCTGAGAATATCTCGCTTAAGTTTTTTTCAAAATAGCGCATTCCATAAAATTTTTCCTTAACGCCAGGATAAATAAAGGGCAATATCAGTATTCCAAAAAATAGCAGCATCAACAAAAAGTGCCCCCAAAAGCGCCAGTCAAGATACCGCTGGGCTTGCCTAAAGAGCTGATGCGCTGCAAAAACAAGGCAAAACACTAAAAGGCACATTAAATAATACCAGGAGCACAAGCTGGCCAAAAACAAAAAAACTCCGGTTAAAAATGAATGTTTTAGCCTGGGGCATTCAAGTAATTTTAGTAAATATAAGATAAAAAAAGGAATAAATTGAATGCTGGATAGTTGTAGATGATGCTCGGCATGTGCGAAGTGATAGGGGGAGTACGCAAATACCAGGCTGGCCACAAAGGCCGCCCCGGAATGCCTGGTAAGCTGGTAAAGCAGCAGGTACATCCCCCAGCCGGACAAAACAAACGATAGTAATATTAATAAATTATAGCAGATTATGCTATTGAAGATGAACTGAAGCGGTATACCGAGCAGGCTGTTAAACAACGACAGGCTATGGAACGACAGGCTGGCGCCCTGAGGGTAAAACAGGTAATCTGTAAAGTAAGGATGAGTGTGGAGGTTTAGGATGGCATGTTTTACCCACCACAGATTCCACAAGGATTGCAGATTGTCTTCAGCGGGGCCAATAACATGGGTGGTAAGCGTAAACACCAAGGGATAGGTAAGCGCCAGGGTAAGCAGTACATGCGCCAGTATCACATATATTTTATAGGGCGCTCTGGCTGGTTTTTGTTCACCATCAAGCAAAGAACGCATCCTGCTCCTTACGGATTACCGCATTATTTCATCTTATTCTTCTCATCTACCAAAATAATTTTGGGATTAAAGGCGGCTACCTTATCCTCATTTACGACTACATAGCAAGCGATAATCACCAAATCTCCCTGCCTGGCACGGTGCGCCGCCGCTCCGTTAATGCACACCTCACCCGAATCACGCTCTGCTGCTATGGCATACGTCTGGAAACGCTCACCATTGGTTATGTTATATATGGACACTTGTTCATAGGGAGCGATACAAGCCGCCTCCAGCAATTTAGTGTCAATAGAGATACTGCCCATATAGTCTAGTTCAGCGCCGGTAACTGTAGCGCGATGTATTTTTGATTTCAGCATAATCCGCGGCATAACGTTTCCTCTTAAAATAAATAAACTCTATTGGCAGGAATACAACCCCTGGGGTTATAACTCCCCCAACAACAAATTATCGATCAGGCGGGTCTTCCCGATCCTAACTGCCAACGCAATTAACGTGTCAGGCTGAATAGCAGCCAGCTCAGTCATATTATCCGGTTCGCAAACAGATACGTACTCCAGCTGAGCCAGCTCTTCGACCCGAATTAGATCTTGCATCTGCTGTTTAATTGTCTCAGCCTGTCGTTCACCGGCACAAATAAGCTCCCTGGCTAATTGCAACGATTTATATAACACCAAACCAGCCTGACGTTCAGTGGGGTTTAAATAACTATTGCGTGAACTCAGCGCCAAGCCATCCTTATCCCTCACGGTGGGCAATACAACAATCCCAACCCCCATATTCAGGTCGGCTACCATCTTTTTAATAATTTGGGCCTGCTGAGCGTCCTTCTGACCGAAATAGGCGTAATCCGGTCTGATTATATTAAACAATTTGGCAACGACAGTACATACCCCTTGGAAATGCCCTCTTCGGGAAGCGCCGCACAGCCGCTCTTCCAACTCCGCCACCCTGACGCTGGTTTTAAAGCCGTCGGGATACACTTCCCCGTCTTCCGGGGCAAAGATAATATCCACCCCTGCTTTAGTAGCCAGCTTTATATCACGGTCGAAATCACGCGGATACCGCCGGTAATCCTCTCCCGGCCCAAATTGGGTGGGATTCACATAAATGCTGATTATGAGTACATCGCCATCGATGCGGGCCTTACGCAGCAGGCTCAAGTGCCCCTCATGCAACGCTCCCATAGTGGGCACCAAGGCAATGCTTTTAGCTTCGTGCTTCAACTTGCGGGCGTAAAGCTGCATCTCTTTTACGGCTTTTAAAATACGCATGGCAGTCTATAAGATTTATTGCGATTTGTTAGTCTGTTTTAAATAGTCTAGCTCAAGATGTTGGATATAAACACTCGCTGGACTTTCATCTCCCCATAATTCTATTACAACTTTGGTAGCGTTTTCTATATGTGGGGGATGCCAAAACTCTTCCTTGTTAAGATTTTTTTGGGGAAAAACAAGTCGGTTTTTAGATGAATCAATGCCAACACAAGCAATTTCTCGATTATTATTGAACCATACTTGTAGTTCATGGTCTTGGTCAAAATCCAATTTTGTGTGATAAACAAAAAAGGTTGTTTTATAATTAACCGGTGTCGGATATACAGCCCACCCTTCTAAACCATTATGCAACCCTGAGTGAAACGCAAAATATTTTTTGTTCGAATCATCCTTAACAATGAAAGCGCATTTCCATTTTGTACTATTGGAATGACCTCTAAATGGCCTTATTTTCATTCTAATTGAAATAAGCTGCCCCTTATCTGATGACAGTTGAAAGTCTTGCGCAAAACATTCACTCTTATCCGGATCGCTCTGCAATTTGTGTGGAGCGGCTACTATGTTTTCCGTAACCAATTCTTTTTTTGCTGAATCAAACTCAATAAGACCACCATACTTCCCAAAACGAATCATTCTCTTTAAGCTTTCACCACCGGATGAAACAAAATCAGAGTAGTGATCAGTCTGTTTATCTCCAGCTAACCATTCCAAAATAAATTGATTAAATTTATCTTTGTCAGTCAATTCTAAAATATGTGCTTCCTTAAAGATGCTAGGAGTCTGTCGGGCTTAAGTTGTCAAAAATAGTGAACAAGCCGCAATTAATAAATAAATCCGCAGACAAACGTTTTTTAATTATCAACCTGATACAAAAGTCGGTTTTTCCGGCAAACTTACGCTTAAATTTAT
>JAJRUU010000198.1 GCA_024277605.1 bacterium | reverse complement strand
CGAGAGACCTCATATTTATCAGCTACTTACGCAATGTGATTACCAAAAAACTGAAACATCTGGTTGTATCCAGTTGAATTTATTCGATTATTAACCGGACAGTAGTGTTCCTTTATAGGAAATCATATGATCTCTTTCATCTTAAAGTGAGCCTCCGCTACCGTCCAAAGGATAATAGGCCATATGACGGTAGAAGACGATGTCATCACAACGGCTACCCCATGATTAATCCAGCCTGGGTGGCACCACCGACCGGGGCCACCACTGACCGAGGTCACCACTGACCGAGGTCACTTGACACCTAGCTGGTTAGATACTCAAGCGTTTCACCCGGCGATTTGACAACGCCAGATCAAAAATAACCCTGGTAACCACAATTGCGGTAAACATACTGGCAAGAATACCAAGCGAAAGGGTAACTGCAAATCCCTTAACCGCACCGGTACCAAACTGAAATAATACCACCGCCGCAATTAAGGTAGTGACATTAGCATCCATGATAGTCAAGAACGCCTTGGAATAACCGCTATCGACCGCAGCCCGAACCGTTTTGCCCAGGGCCAACTCCTCCCGAATGCGCTCAAAAATGAGCACATTTGCATCAACCGCCATCCCGATAGTCAGCACGATCCCGGCAATACCGGGCAGGGTAAGCGTAGCCCGCAAAGCCGCCAGGGCTGCCAGTAGAAACACCAAATTAAGCACCAAGGCCACATTAGCCACTAACCCTGAAAGTTTATAATAGACCGTCATAAACAATAACACGATCAAACCGCCGACCATAATCGACCTTAATCCCTGTTCAATGGAATCATGCCCCAGTGAGGGGCCTACGCTGCGTTGTTCCAGAATTTCCACCGGGGCAGGCAAAGCACCCGCTCGCAGCACCACCGCCAAATCACGGGCTTCCTCCTCAGTAAAGCGTCCGGTAATCCGAGCGCTGCCGCCCGGTATCTCCTCTTGGATCACCGGCGCTGAATAAACCGTTCCATCCAGCACAATCGCCATGCGACGTTTTACGTTGGCTTTGGTAATCCGGGCAAATAAGCGAGTGCCTCGCTTATCAAACGACATATTCACCGTAGCTTGATTCATATTATCAAAGCCAATCCGGGCATTAGTGATGACCTCACCGGTCATCAGCGGTTTTTTCTCAACCAGGTAAGGAGTTCTGACTGCTTTTCCGGTGCCGGAATCTATTGCTTTTCCGTATTGGACTTCAGTCCCCGGGGGCGCTTCACCCTTTAACGCCTGTTCTAAGCTATGTTCATCATCTACCAGCTTGAATTCCAGTAAAGCCGTCTTACCGATCAGCTTAATTGCCCGCTTTGTATCCTTTATGCCCGGCAGCTGAATTAATATGCGCCGTTCACCCTGGCGTTGGATGGTGGGTTCGCTCACCCCAAATTCATCTACCCGATTGCGGATGGTCTCTAAACCCTGTTTTACGGCATTTTCTTCAATACGCTCTTTTTCGGCTGTTGTAATCTTAAGCTGGTACCTGGTCTGTGGGCCTGTCTCTATGGTATGCAGTTCAAGTTGAGGATATTCTTTTTCCAGCATATCCTCTAATTTGTCCTTGAAATCATCTGAGGGTAATTTTAGCTCCAGATTATCAGCAAATGCCTCTATCGAATCAAAAGGAATCTTAGCTTTCCGCAAATCCTGTTTTAAGTCACCGGACAACTGCTGAACAGTACTCTCCACTGCTTTTTCGGCTTTAACCTCTAGGATGAGATGCATGCCGCCCTGCAAATCCAAACCTAAATGGATTTTATCCTTAGGCAGGATGCCGGGCCACCAGCTGGGCAGGGGAGTAAGCAGACTGGGGGCCAGAAAGGCCAAAGCCAATATAATCAAACCCAGAATGAGCCAATTTTTCGAAACAGATTGTTTCATTTTACTTTTCCAAAGATTATATTAAATAGCTACCGCCCTAAAAACTACTTAGGCTTTTGCATACCGGAAATAGCGCTTCTCAAGAATTCCAGCTTTACATTATCGCCGATTTTTAAGGTTACAGTTTTCTCTTTAAGATCAACCACGGTACCGTACATACCCCCGCTGGTTATTATTTTATCACCTTTTTTCAGGCTATTGATCATCTCCTGGACAGCCCGTTGCTTTTTCTGCTGCGGCCGAATGAGCAGCAAATAGAATACTATAAATATTAATACTAAGGGCGCAAATTGTACCAGGTAGGTTACCGCACCCGCTTGAGGAGCCCCTGCCTGCTGCGGGGCCATCGCCCATGCCAAGTTATGCACTCTAACTACCTCCTGTGTTTATATTGAGATTTAAAATTATTCCACAACTCCAAAAAAGTACTTCTGGCGATATAATGCCTTATTTGACGCATTAAGTCAAGATAAAAATAAAGATTATGAATTGTATGTAAGCGAGCCGCCAGAATTTCACCGCTAACATATAGGTGTCTCAAATAGGCTCTCGAATAATGGCGGCAGGTATAACAACCGCATTCAGCATCTATGGGTTTTGCGTCATCAGTATGTTTAGCATGTTTAATAATCAAGCTGCCCGAAGAGGTAAACAGCACTCCATTTCGCGCATGACGGGTAGGCATTACGCAATCAAACATATCTACCCCCCTGGATACGCATTCAAATAAATCCTCCGGTGATCCCAGGCCCATGGCATAGCGCGGTTTTTGCTGCGGTAGGAAGTCCAGCGTATGTGCGATAATGTCATACATCTGCGGTTTAGGTTCTCCCACGCTCAGGCCCCCGACAGCATAGCCGGCAAAATCGAGTTTCACTAGTTTAAGCGCACATTGCTCCCGCAAATCTTTGTAAATTCCACCCTGTACAATGCCAAACAGAGCGGAACCTCCCTGATTATGGGCATCGCGGCAACGTTGCGCCCAGCGGATGGTTAGCTGCATTGAAGTTAAAGCCCGCTCATACTCCGCAGGATATGAAAGGCACTCATCTAAGGGCATTATAATGTCGGCGCCCAAAGCTTGTTGAATTTGAATAGCGACCTCAGGGGTAATGAGGTGTTTGGTTCCCCCATCTATATGAGACTGGAAAGTAACTCCTTCCTCGGTAATTTTACAAAAATCACTCAGACTGAACAGCTGGTAGCCGCCACTATCGGTCAGTATGGCGCCCGGCCAATTCATGAATTTGTGCAGCCCGCCTAAATCGCGGATCAGCTCATGACCCGGACGTAAATAGAGATGATAGGCATTGCTTAGGATAATCCCGGCCCCCAATTGCGCAAGGTCTTCAGGCGTCATGGCCTTGACTGTGGCTTTGGTGCCTACCGGCATAAATACCGGCGTATCCAGCTTGCCATGCGAGGTAATAAGCTGCCCCAAACGGGCATTGGTGTTTTTATCCCGGGCTAATAGCTTAAACTCAAAATCGTTGTTTGTGCTCAATTTTATACTTTCTTTAACCCAGTCTTTTTTATAAATAGACTGGGTTAAACCAGCTGAAAAAACAAAAAATCAGGGGCAGAGCGCCCCTGGTTTCTACGTCACTTAAGCTATATTAAGCCTTAATTGATGGTCTCGTAAAGAGTCGTCATTCCCGCCCCTGCTTTCGCAAGGGTAAACTCCAGCGGGAATCCACCCTGATTTTAACTAGCGGAAAATACTGGATTCCCGTTTACACGGGAATGACAATAATCTGTGTTTTCTGACTTTTTACGAAACCATCTTACTTTACTTATAAAATATATCCGGCAAGAGTCAATTCCGCTGCTTCAGCCCTGGCTCATAAACCACTCAGCCGTGTTTTTGATTCCTTCAGCAAAGGATACCAGAGGACTAAAGCCCAAAAGCCTCTTCGCTTTATCAATACCGGCCAGAGAATGCTTTATATCCCCCTCCCGGGAAGGAACATAGACCGGCTCTAATTCCGACTGAAAAATCTCTTTTAGTTTATAAAAAAGCTCATTAATCGTAATCTGGCACCCGGCAGCCACATTGATGACCTCTCCGGCTACCCCTGTTGCCATAGCTGCCTTAATATTGGCAGCTACCACGTTCTCAATATAGGTAAAATCGCGGGATTGTTCACCATCACCAAAAATAGTAGGTGATTGCCGCTGTAACAGGGCTGAAATAAAGTTAGGGATTACCGCTGCATATTGGGAGGTAGGGTCTTGCCGCGGCCCGAATACATTAAAATACCTTAAGGCTACCGTCTCCAGGCCATATAAATGATAGAAATTCTTACAATATAATTCACCGGCGGCCTTGTTTATGGCGTACGGCGATAGTGGATTATAGCCCATATCCTCAAGTTTGGGTAAGCTGGGGCTATCACCGTAAATAGATGATGAAGAAGCGAACACTACCCGCTTTACCCCGGCATCGCGGGCAGCCAGCAACAGCTTCAGCGTACCCTCTTCGTTTGCCTGAAATGAGGCCCAAGGATCGGCTATAGAGCGGGGAACCGAAGCCAGCGCCGCCTGATGCAGCACGTATTCCTGGTCAGCTACCGCTTTCCCTAACGCCGCAGTGTCCCTGATATCTGGCTCAAATAGCTGGATATCAGCCATATAAGTTGACAGTTTTGCCCGGTTAACGGTAGAAAAAGTATCCAGCACCAGCACATGGTGTCCAGCAGCTAATAATCCCCCTACAATATGTGAGCCTATAAATCCGGCTCCGCCGGTTACTAAATACTTAGCCATTTGCACCTCTTAGTTTATTGCTTGCAGTTTATTGCTTGTAGTTTATTACACGTAATTTATTACCTGGAATTGCCCTAAAGTTTCACGATATGCTCACCTGAGAAACCCTTAAGCGCATTTCTGGTATCTACGATTGAAGACGCGTGGTTTACCACCAGGGAGTAGTCGACATTACTATGGGCTGTAATTATAACCGCACAATCCTGACTGGCAAGCATATCAGCGCTCAGTGTCTGGCTGTTTAGACAAAAGGTACCTCCATCTAATTCGGGAATATAAGGATCAGAATAGCTGACCTCTGCCCCTTTATCAATTAATTTCTCGATAATGTCAAGCGCTGGGGATTCCCGTACATCATCAATGTCGCTTTTATACGCCACGCCCAGAATAATTATCTTTGCACCTTTAAGGCATTTTTGGTGATTATTCAGGGCATCTGTGATCTTAGTTACCACATGGTAAGGCATAAATCCATTTATCATCCCAGCCAGCTCTATAAAGCGAGCCTCAAACCCCAGGGATCTGACCTTCCATGAAAGATAGAAGGGATCTATAGGAATACAATGTCCACCCAGACCAGGCCCGGGATAAAACGGCATAAACCCAAACGGTTTGGTAGCTGCCGCCTCAATAACCTCCCACACATCAACTCCCAACTTATCGCTCATCAGGGCAATTTCATTCACCAAGCCAATATTGACACTACGAAAGGTATTTTCAAGAAGCTTAACCATTTCAGCCACCCGCGGCGAAGACACCTGCTTCACCTGCTCAATACATTGCTCATACAAAGTGGCGGCTAATTGGGTACAGTGGGGAGTCACCCCGCCTACTACCTTGGGTACGTTGTGAGTAGTGTATACCTTGTTACCCGGGTCTACCCGTTCGGGAGAAAAAGCCAAATAAAAATCCTTACCAACATCCAAACCGGTTTCTTCAAGTTTAGTGAGCACTAACTCCTCGGTAGATCCTGGATAAGTGGTACTCTCAAGCACTATCAGCTGGTTTTTTTGTAAGTATTTAACAATTGAATCTACTGCTTTCACAATATACGAAACATCAGGATCCCTGCTTTTGCCAAGTGGGGTGGGGACACAAATAATGAGCACATCCAATTTACTGATGACACTAAAATCATTGGTTGCCTTAAGTTTTCCACTTTCTACCAACGGTTTTAGCCTTTCATTAGGAACATCAATAATGTAAGAGCAGCCGCTATTCAGGGTATCCGTTTTTTTCTTATCAATGTCTATCCCGCACACCTCGAATCCCACCTGGGCAAACTCAACCGCCAGCGGTAACCCAACATACCCCAAACCAATAACCCCAATCCTGGTTTTTTTGCTCTTGATTTTTTCTAGTAATAAATCCATTTTTACACCTTTTTAGAGTGTTCCGTTATTTCCAGTTCTAACTCTCGTTTTCTGATAGTGTTTTCCCGAGTAATTAATTCACGTTCTAAATTAAGTAATTGTTCTAACTTATCGCATAATTTTTCTTGCTTTAAGTTTAATTCGTTCTGTCTTTCCAATAAACGTCTCTCATTTTCAACCTGAGACTGAAGCTGGGCCTTTTCCCGATTGCCTGACTCATCAGTTAATACACTGGGCGGACGATCTCCAGTAGCCTTGGCCTCACCGTTTGTTGCCGCTTCGACATATGAAGGTTCAGGATAAACTTGAATAGTATCGATCTTCAATTCTTCTATAACATCTCTAATCAGGTCATCTGTTATCAGCTCGCACTCTTGCACATACCCGGTAACCAGCGCAGCATCGCATATTATATTTATTAATCTCGGTATTCCGCCGGATACTTGATATATTTCCTCCACCGCAGCAGGTGAAAATATTTCCCGCTCTTTTGCTCCGGCCACTGCCAGTCGGTGCCTGATATATTCTACCACCTCATCGTGGCTGAGAGGAGAGAGATGATAGCTTACGGTAATTCGCTGCCTTAATTGTCGTAACTCTGGAAGTCTTAAAGTTATTCTCAATTCGGGCTGACCTGCCAGGACTATTTGCAAGAGCTTATCTTTTTCGGTTTCCAGATTTGATAATAGTCTGATTTCTTCCAGGGTGGATGAATCCAAATTCTGGGCCTCATCGATTATTATCACTACATTGTGCCCTTTGGAATATTGCTCCAGTAAAAACTGGTTAAGTTTTTCTAACATATCCTCTTTATTATTTGTCTCGGTCTGGATACCAAAATCACGTACGACCATTTTTAGTAGCTGTAAAGACGTAACCTTGGTGTTAATTACTCGAGCCACCACAGTATTGTCATCCAGCTGTTTCATTACAGCTTGAATTATAGTGGTTTTGCCCGTCCCAACTCCACCGGTGATAGTGATGAACCCTTTTTTGTCCTGGAGACCATATATAAGATATGCCAGGGCTCGCTTATGCGCCTTACTCAGGTATAAAAAATGCGGGTCTGGAGTGAGGCTGAAAGGCTTTTCACAGAACCCATAATAATGATTATACATATTTAAACCATACCTTAGTTTACTTGACCTTTTTCTCCCGGCCCTGCCTGGCCGAATCGCCATACCCATACCCATACCCATACCCATACCCATATTTGTATTTGTATTTATACTTACGATAATAGCGGGAGAGATTATCAAACTGATTCAGCACCACTCCAGTAATAGTTGCCCCACTTAGCTCAGCTACAGCATCCATAACCGCTTCCTTGGGGGTATGATTAGCATATATCACCAATACCACCTCGTCCACCTTCTGACTCAAGATTACACTGTCAGTAATGGAAACAATCGGAGGAGAGTCGAATATAACAATTCTGTTTTGATATCTGGTTTTAAGTTCGGGCACCAGTTTCCCCATTTTATCGGAAGATATAAGTTCCGAAGGGTTAGAGGGAAGAGTGCCCGCTGGAATTGCACTGAGTTTATCAATTTTAGTTTTGATTATTACTTCCTCAAGATTGGCTTTGCCCATTAAATAATCGCTCAATCCTTTTGCTGAATTAATGCCTAACATTTTATGTACACTAGGTTTGCGTAGATCTGAGTCTACGATTATCACCGTATCCTGCAGCCCTTGAGCAATGGTAATGGCAAGGCAAATGGCAGTCACCGTTTTACCCTCGCCAGGAAGAGCGCTGGAAACAAGAAAGGAGTTATGGGAGAATAGTCTCTTGGCTCGGATAATCTTGGTTCGCAACTGACGATATTGCTCAGCCGCCAGGGAGTTAACGGAAAAGATGGCTATTAATCGGGGGTCTATGCCGGTCAATGAGTTTGGGACAAATACATTGACCGGAGGGGAAGACTGGTTCGGGCTACTGCTCTTTGCAGATGTCCTTTCCTGAGCCGCTTTTGACAATGCCTGTTCTATCCTACTCACTTTTCTTCCCTTTTATTACGTTCCTATTAATTTCATAAATTTATACAACATGTCTTTGTATGTTTGCAAGTATAATAGATTAGGTATATAAGCAATAATTAATTCTCTGACAACCAGTAGAACCATCAACATAAGATAAAAACTCCCCATAACAAACAAAAACATGTTCAGGCGTCTCTTTTTAATAATTTCAGTTTCAGTAAATACAGTAGGAATAGTGGTTAGTACTGGAATTTTTAAATTACCCTGCACATCATCCAGACTTTGGATAGAATGATCGGTATATTCAGCCCAAAAAGTCACACAGACACCCAAGATAATCCCTAAAACAGACCCCACAATAACATTCTTACTCATATTAGGAGAAACCGGTTTAAGAGGCAGCTGCGCTGGAGTGATGACCTCAAATTTGTTTCCCTGTTCCATCATTTTAAATTCCTTCTCAACCCTGGCATCTTCCATTCGAGCCATTAAGGAATCATAAATGTTTTGATTTACGCTGAGATCCCGCTTGAGCATACCATATTCCTGCTCACTCTTGGGAGCATTCTTAACCCTATCCTCATATTCAGCAATTTTTTTCTTAACCTCATTTTCTTGACTGTTTATTGATTGAAGCTGTTCATCTAACTTATTTAAATAATTACTCAGTTTAAGATACGCCGGATTCATAGCCACCTTGCGCACGTTTACAGCCTCTTCCATATCTGTTCCGGCTTCCTTTTTCCTGTAGGATTCTATCAGCTTTTTCTTTACCGTTTCAATCTCATTTAGGGTTTTCACTACTAGTGGGTGTTTTGTGGTATATATTATTAATAGTGAATCCAAATTAACATTCAAATTCTTAAGCTCTTTCTCCAAGGGTGAAAGATTCTCTTCTCCGGCAATTAATATTTCCAGCGAATCCTTTATTTCACCCGAGAGCTGTTTTTCGGTTTTAGCTTTTTTGTGTTGGATTTCTTTGGCTTTCAGATTTAGATTGGCCAATTCAATCTGCTGTTCTTCTAAATCGGCAAAATTTTTATTTAATGAACCCGGCATTTCTCCCTGGTGTTCTATTTCGAATTTGGTTAATACCCCGCGAGCTTCGTTCACCCTTTTTTCATAGTAACTCAAGAGTTCACTAAGCACCGAGAATGACTTGCTGTCCGAGGCATATAGGCTGTTTGCATCCTGTTCGGCAAAAAAACCGCAGACGGTATTTACGACTTTCATGGCTAACCAGGGATCGCTGCCATAAAAGTATACCCTGAATATATTACGTCCTGAAGACCTTGTCCTCAAACCGCCTTGGATCTTTCCAATCAACTGATTATAATCCTGTGGGTTTGATATATCTTTATCTAATTTGAGGGCTTTTATTATCTCCTCGATCCAGGTTTGGCTCTGTATTACTGTTTGAATGGCGGCAAATCCTGATCTGGTCAATCCTCCTTTAAAGTTAAATACCGTTTTTGCTGAACCGCCTTCCCTTTGCTTAACTAAAATTGTAGCGCTGGAACGATATACCTTAGGTAACATTAAAGTGAAAAGACTGGCCAGAGAAACCACGGTTAAAAAGGGAATGAGAAAATACCACTTTCGCCGTAAAATAATCGCTAAGTAATCTCCAAAATTTGCCTCTTTTTCCGACATCCCTATTTTATATCCTAAATGTTATATCGGTAACTTGAACCCTGTAATTTGGCTTATAAGTGAAATTTATTTAACTTGAGTGAGTTCTACCACGTTGCTCTGGCAAACAGGGACAAGGAATTCTCCGTGTAGTTTCCTTCTTCAGCATCACTGGTACTTGCCCGATATCCATAACCTAAACCTGCAGACAGCCAATCATATATTCTGTGGCTGTAGTCAATACTGCCGGTAATGAGGTCATAGGTGTGAGCTTCCTCAAACTGATAATCATAGGTCGTATAATCTAAATTAAAGCCCATGTGCGCCCTGTCGCTGACATACCACTTAAGCCCGACAGCGGCGCCGACATACGTTATTTTGTCTTCTGAAGCTATATAAGTATTAAGCCCGTATTTTATATCACTGTAGAAATCATATTTCTTGAAGGCATGGTAAACGGATAATCTCAACTCTTGATTTTCATAAGGAAACCCGTAGAGATCATCGTATATTTTAGTTTCATAATTGAGTTCCACCGTGGTAGAGCGGAGTTTAAGCACCTGCCCCCCCAGTTGAAATCCTATGCCATAAAAAAATAAACTCTGACTCCCCAAAGGCTCAGCAAGATCACCTGCTCTCGACTGATAATCCCGCGTTATATACGTCGCCTTTAAATTGAGCTGTATATAGGTTAGATCCAGCCTGAGATTCATCGGAATTTCAGTTTCCTGGTAGCCGGTTTCATTGGAATAGCTTACATCACGGTAAATATAACCGCCGGCAACTACTATTCGAGAACCTACCTTCTGGGTTAAATATAGTGAGAATTCCATATTCGTTCCATCCACCCCATCTTCAGACTCATAAGTACTGAAACCATACCTGCCGCCAAATTTAGCATTGGTAGTCTTGGTTATGTCATAGCTCAAACCCGGCTGAATATAAAATACGTTGGACCTGGTCAGGGCGCCAAAAACATCAATAAACGGTGCACTTATATCCATTTCCGAATAGTATATATCATATCCCAGGTTCAACTCATATGTGGTGCGGGGAGAATATTGATGTCCCAAATAGCCCCAAAAATTATACCAATATAACGTTTCCATATTCCCATCGCTTCGAAAACGGTTGTCCAGCTTTAAGTTTGTATTTATTCTCAGCTGCCTTCGGGGGGAGGGGAGTTCAAACATTATTCCCGGACTAAATTCAGTTATAAAAGCGCTAACCTTTTCCAGATCGTTCAGATCAACATTATCCGTATACTGTTCATACAATGACACCGATGGAAGAATTTGCCAGCGGCCCTTTTCCCCTTCCTCCTGAGCCACAGCTTTGCCAACATTGCAAAGTAGAGTAGCCAGTAAGCTAAAACATATTACTTGCACAATACATAAGTATTTTATATTTATTTTAAAGCGCTGAAGATGTGTCAACACCATATGTCTTTATCCCAAACGGCTCGTCTTAGCAAGATATTCAGGTGATAACCCTTAGCCTGTACCGGCGGTTATGAGCGCCACAACTCCTGACCTGAGAGAAAAATGTCTCGATGTTGTCCCGGCCCGTAAGTCACCTATAGAAGCTTCACCCCTTACCATATCTTACTCTGCCTGGCTAACCCATTTTGTTCCATAGGATTCGGCATATGGCAAAAACCTCCATTTAACAAATTCGCACCCAAGGTTTTATCCCCCTGTAGAGTCAAATGTCTCCTTCTTGCCTGGATTTACTAAAAAAGGCTTTCCGGCACGGAAATAATATCGCCCGGTTCAAGCTTTATATTTTGATCAATGGCCCCCTGGTAAATTGCCTCTAAATTCACCCTTATTTCCTCAATTTTATTGCCTTTTCGCCGGGTAACTATAGTGGCGCTTGGCCGGGAATAAGGGGTTGTCCCACCGGCCTTCAGGATAGCATCTAACACCGTTATCCCTTCCTCAAATTTAAACCCCCCGGGGTTTCTCACCTCACCAATCACTCGAAGTTTAGTTTCAAATGGATTAGCCGCCACGGCTTGAGGCGCTGCAGGTTTATCCTTAAAAAATATCGTATCATCCGGTTTTAGAAATTGATTTTGAGTTAAATCACCTTCTTTGAGTAACCTATAAAAATCAATGTCCAGTTTTTTATTATTCCTGATTAAAAAGCTATGTTTTAGGTCAATATGTTCTGGAACAGGTCCCAATACCGAAAAAAACTGAAGCATGTTTGTATTACCCTTGATATTCATAGCTCCAGACTTGGGAACATTTCCATAAATATATACGCTGAAACTTTTAGTGCCTTGGATAGTTACTGTTACTTCGGGGTTATTTACATATTCTGATAATAATCTGCTGAGCTCTTCTCTTAACTGGAGGGGAGTAAGATTGCTGGCAACCACTTCACCTATGAGCGGGAACGATATTTTACCATCGTGGCGAACAATAACGGTGGAATTTAAGTCCTTGTTACCCCACACCGAAATATTGATTTTATCGCCTACCCCTATCTGATAGTCGCCTCCTTGAACCATAGGCGGGGCAAGCCCCAGATAAATTACTACAGCTAAGCTAACTACCATGAACTGCTTAATTCTGTGCATCTCTCAATCCCCCATTATCATAATTTTTTGAAGAATCAGCCTCAAACCCAAATTAGCGAGAACCCTTTCCGATAATAATTACCTGTATCGTTTTCAGTATAATCAATAAATCCAAAAACAGAGAAATGTTTTTGATATAATACAGATCGTACTGAAGTTTCTCTACCGCTCCTTCAATACTGGAACTATACTGAAACTTAACGGCAGCCCAGCCGGTAATCCCTGGTTTAACGGTAAGACGTTGGGTATAATATGGTATCCGTTGTTGGAGTTTTTCTATAAAATACGGCCGCTCAGGACGCGGCCCCACAAAACTCATCTCTCCTCTTAACACGTTTAACAGCTGGGGCAGCTCATCGATTCTTAACTTGCGCAGGACTTTACCCACCCGCGTAATTCGGCTATCATTTTCCTGCGCCCACACAGGCCCGGTTTTTTCTTCCGCACCAAACTTCATGGAACGAAACTTCATAAGCACAAACGGCTTGCCATACTGTCCCACTCGATCCTGCTTGAATAACACCGGCCCTGGCGAATCCAGCTTAATCAGAATGACGGTAATGAGCATAATCGGGGAGGCAAGCAGCAACCCGCAGACGGAAGTCACGATATCCGATACCCGCTTGAATAACTTGTAAGCTGAGGTCTGCTTAAATCCAGCGGAAAATATCAGCCAACTGGGGCGTAAGTCCTTAATCAGTATTTTCCCGGTAAGTTTTTCATAGAAATCCGGCAAATCAACTACCTGAACTCCCCTAAGCTTACAGTTCAACAAAGTATTTACCGGAAAAACCCCTCGCCGCTGGCTGAACGCGACTACTATTTCGTTTATCTTTTTCTCAGCGATAACTTTCAATAAATTTTTTTGGGCATTGAATATTTTAAACCCCATCAACTTCCTGTCGTGGGCATCGATATTCTCACCCGCAAAACCCTCAATACGATATTTCGGGTTACCCTCTTCGATCACCGCATTGGCTATCATAGTGGCGGTACTGCCAGTACCGTATATTATAATCCGTTGAGTGGGATTTATCTTTCCCATCATCCAATTATAGATCACCCGCCAAAAGGTGATCAAAACTAATGAAATAAGGATAGTATATAAAAATAGTCCCTTACTCAGCTCTAATGAAGGAAATACAAGATAAAACAAAGCCAAAGCTAAAGAACACGTAGCAAGGGCAATTATAATTCTCAGGATTATGCTGCTGAGGGAAAGCTGACTTTCTATGCTATATAAATCGTTTATGAAAAATATCAGTTGGCAAAGGACAGCAACAAAGATGGCTTCTTCCAGAAAAGGCAATTAAGTGCCTGGAACATATCCACCGAATTTAAAGGCAAAGACTAAATAACTGGCAACTATGATTAATAAACTATCAATCTGAAAAAGGATGAAGTTTCTAAGGGAAAAATTATTTTTCAAATAAAACATAGGGTTATTCCCAAACCGGCAATGAACTTTCTGACCGAGTTATTATATGATTTTCTAGTTGTAACTGCACAGACACGGTAGTCGCAGGCTTTAGCCTGCGCTTGGTACGCAAGCCGAAACTTGCGGCTACCAGTAAGTGCCTGTGCCATTTCAAAGAGAAAATGATATTACACCATCTTTAACCGCGCCTCCTAAGCATCACCTGATATATCTTCAACGCTTTTAACATTACTTTTGCACAGATTCGGACATAGCCTCGTATTATATTATAAAATATAGCGTTATGTCAATCATTTTTGACAAATCAAAAAGCCCTAAACCCCCTTGACTTCCACTATGTAATAGACTTTTATCTTACTGGTCATAATTTGACCTTACTCTATATGAGTCACCCTATAGTAATTTTAATCCCCATATAATTTGAATGTAATGTCAGTTGTTATTAATTTTCGGTTGCCTTCTACAGCGCCTGTGCATCCAAACCCACTGCGTGGGATACTTACGCACATAATCTTCAATGATACTGGTTAATGCTTGCGTATTGGTCAGAATATCCTGCTCTTTGACACCGGTAACTTGCAGCTTAAAGTGGGGTAACATTTTAAGTAAATGTCGGCCATCGGGCTTTCGGATAATAAAGGCAGGCATTATGCTGGCGCCTGTGGCCAGGGCCAGCGCAACCGGTCCGCTGGGGGTATGGGCAGGCCGACCGAAAAAATCGACGAATACTCCATCTACCCTGGCATCCTGATCCATCAATATACCCAGAATTTCGTTTTTTAATAAAACCTTGACAATACTTTTGCTTACTTTGCTTCGTTTATCACGCATAATGACGTTTACCCCGGTCTGTTGCCGAAGCTTCAACATTAAATCATTAACGCCCTGGTTGTTTATGCGGCGAGCAATAATATTAACCGGATAGCCTAATAAGGCTACATATGAGGCCATAAGCTCCCAGTTCCCCAAATGGGCCGAGATAAAAATGACACCCTTCCCCCGGGCTAATCCCTCGTCTAAATACTCTATCCCCTCAATGCTGACAAAATCCGCCAAATTCAGGCGATGATGATAAAACAGTTCCACCCATTCAAAAAAACAGCGCCCCAAATGCTGAAAAGTCCCAATGGCAATCTTTTTGCGCTCCTGGGGACTAAGTTCTTTCCCAAATGCAATATTTAAGCTTTGTAAGGCCCTTTTTCTTTCTCTGGGAACCAGCCAGAAAGCCAGCCAGCCCAATTTCCCTAAGCTGAAATTCCACTTTGGCGGGAACAGGCCCAGCACTTTAACACTTAACATAACCAGCTGATAAGCCAGCCAGCGTGATATTCTCTTCTTGACTTTCAATAAATTACTACCTAATTAGTATTGCATAAACCAAGGGCTGGAATATCAACTAAAGCATTCCCTCTAAAAAACCCCCCATCTCAATCAGCATAAAGACTATAGCAATATTAGCCCAAGCTGTCAATTAGTTTTTATCTTACAATGAATTATCTAATATCAAGCCGTTAGTTCCTCCACGTGCTCACCTCATAACGAGATCCATCCGTTTCGATGGTAACCGCCCCATGCTGATCTGTACGCAGAATGCGAATACCTAATCTTTCATAGCGAGCGTACATCTTTGGTGATGGATGCCAGACTTGATGAGCGGGGCCAATAGAAAACACCGCCAGTTGTGGGTTGACTGCTTTTAAGAACGCCGGGCTGCTGGAAGTCAGGCTGCCGTGATGAGGGGATTTCAGTATGCTGCTGGCTAAGCTTGCTGGTTGTTTAAGTAAATACCGCTCCGCTTCACGCTCTATATCACCGGTAAACAAAAAGCTGACCTGCCCGTAGCTTATCCTAAATACCAGTGATCGGTTATTTTCCGTCTTATGCTTATCAGTGGACAACTCCGGCTTAGTTTTACGTGGTGGGTTCAGTACGAAAAGCTCAACCCCTTCACCCAACCTGAAATTATCGCCGGCGGCAACCAATTTAGTCGGAATATTTTTCTGAGTAAGTAACGCCTTAAACTGAAAATAACTCCTTGAGACATAAGGATTTGGAGCTTCCCATACCTCACCCACGCAAAAATTACGCAGCACACTCTTCAGACCGTTTATATGATCTGGATGGTTATGTGAAAGCGCCACCCAATCCAGGCGCCCAACCCCCTGTGACCACAAATATTCCGATACTACCCGTTCACCCACATCAAAACTATCACTGTAATGACCACCCCCGTCAATCAGCATAGTTTTCCCGCCGGGAAACCTTATAAAACAGGACTCTCCATGCCCCACATCCAGAAAGGTTACCTGGAGCATATTGGTATTGGCTGCCGGCTGCATTCCCTGCCACCAGACTATACCTGAAGCCAACAACAGGCATACGGCGCCAATGCGGGCCCAGGCAGAACGCTTTACTTTGAAAACACACAAAAGCAGGCCATAATAGAGGATTAGTTGAGGCACGCTGGGGGGTGGCATACGCAATGAAGCTATAGGAATAGCCGCTAATTTATGCACCAAAGCCAGGAGCGGATTAACGAATAGCAGGTTTAGTTTTAAGAGCAGCTCGCCCAGGCTGAAACTAACCAGAGAGAGTAAGCCTGCCGAAAGCCCTAAGGGGATAATAGCCCAGGCCAGAGGGATGGCTAACAGGTTTGCCAAAACGCCCAACGGAGAGATGTGTTTGAAATAGAAAACAGTTAAAGGGGTAGCTGCAAGTGAAGCGGTTATAGTAACCAGCAGATAGCCTCCCAGCCGCTTACCCAGGCGTTTGAGCCGACCGGGTGGAACCAGTACCGGTTTCTTGATATCCAGTTTATAAAAAGCGGAAAGGGCGTAGATAATAAAAAACACCGTAACAAAGGATAGCTGAAAATCTATGGCCGTAAGTGAGGTTGGTTTCCAAATCAGTATAATTAGCGCCGCAAGCGCCAGGATATTATAAAAATCGCGCTTTCGATCAATCAAAAGGCTTAAGGTATAAGCCAAAATCATAATGGTAGCCCGCACGGTAGCGGTACGATTCCCCACTAGCAATGTATATCCGATGAGCGGGGGTATGCTTAATACCGCCGCCAATTTGCTGGGCCGCACCCAAGTTGTCAAGCGCTCAAACAGCGCATCCGGCAAGCAGCGCAACATAAACCTGAAACCAGCGAAAAAGATAAACCCTACAAAACCGACATGTAAGCCGGAAATAGCCAGCAAGTGGGCCAGGCCGACTGCGGTAAATTCAGCTTTTATAGCGGGGTCTACCGCCAGGCGCTCTCCCAACACCAACGCCCTTAACAAACCGGCCTGCGCACGGGGATAACACAACTCCACAAAGCTTGCGAGCCGTAGTTTTAGATCATAGATACCGGAAAACAAACGGCTTTTTTTGCCGGGGGGAAGTTTCTCTATATGAGTGTTGCTTGAAATACTACCGGTTATGCGAATCCCCTGCCGGGCCAGATAGGCTCGATAATCGAAGCTTCCCGGATTTCCATAATTTGTAGGGATACGCAGCTTAGCCACACCGCGAATGCGATCACCGTAGTCTAGCTCAAGATTCGTTTGATATATGGTAAGGCGCAGCTTTCCGCTTACCTCCCGAAAGTTTTCAGCACTCCCTATTCGCTCAACATCCAGATATAGAACTGTTTTAGAAGCATATAAGGTGGGGGGTGAGGTCAACCGCCCTTCAATAGTGTACTTACCGGATTCAAAATTATGGCTTATATGGTTTGCAGGAATGTAGCGGGTGGAGAATTCATAATTTAAAAAACCGCCGCCCAACATAGCCAGGGATAGGCCCAGCAGCACCATATAGGGTCGTTTAATGATATAACAGGCAACCCCGATTATGATGAGCAGCGCCAAGACTATATAAAGCGAGGCAAAGAGCGGCGGCGAGAATAAGTGCCCTAAAGCAATACCGGCAATGTATGCGATAAGCAGAAATACCAGTGGTCGTTTGCCGATAATAATATTATTCACCCCGATCTATTCATAAATTCAGACTGGGTTTGCAAGACATCCCTTGTGAGATAAGGTTTATAATCCAACGTCCTGAAAAAACAGGCTATGCCTGCCCGAATTTTTCGGGTCATAGCCGTTTAAGCATATCAAATACATGTGAGTAACACAAATGGACCCGAATAATTCGGGCATTATTAACAGCAAAACCACATCTGCCTAATAATATTAACTTTGTCAGCTTCCACACAATAATTTTCAGGCAAGCAAAGTTATCATGGACGTTGGCTTTATATCCAATGCAAAACACTACTGTCCGGTAAAAAAATTTTAAT
>JAJRUU010000197.1 GCA_024277605.1 bacterium | reverse complement strand
TTTAGTTGAAAAGTATAAATTTATCAGCTTCCTGTTCCCGCCGCCTTGGGCAAACAAAGCTTTATTGGACGTTGGCTCATACACCTTATCTCACAAGAGGTCTGGCGAATCTAGTCTGAGTTTATGAATAGATCAGGTTAAAGTGTGTAAGATAAAGGTACCCAAAAAGCTTGGTGCGGGCCCACACCAACATCATCTGAGTAAGAAGATACACCGGATTTATTAGCTGATTGTGTGGAAATAGTTAGGATTGTGTGAGAAAAATAATGTTGCGGGATCAGGCTAAAGGCAGGTAAATAAAGAAGGTACTACCTTCCCCTGGAGTGCTCTCTACGCTTACTTTACCCTTATGGGCTTGGGCGATATGCTTCACAATGGCCAAACCCAGGCCGGTACCGCCAAGCTTGCGGCTCCTGGCTTTGTCCACTAAATAGAAACGCTCAAACAGGCGCGGCAAGTGTTCTTCTGCAATACCGCAGCCATGATCTTTGACCTGAATAGTTACTTCAGTATCGGTTTGAGCACCCATAACCTGTATCATGCTCTCTGGCTCACTGTATTTTATGGCATTATCAACCAGATTAATCACTGCCTGTTCTAAAAGAGGTGGGTTAATTTTGGCTTTTATATCCCCTTGGCAGTTCAATTCAATATTTATCTTCTTATCCTTAGCCTTTACTTCACAGGTTTGAGCGGCCGCTCCAAGTACATCCTTTATCCGATGCCTTCCCAGGGTTATTTCAGCTCGCTCAGCTTCCTGTTCAATTCTTGATAACGTAAGTAAATCTTCAATAATTGCATTCAACCGATCGGCTTGTCTGGAAATGATTTGTAGAAATTTAATGGTTTCTTCATGATTATCTACCGCCCCTTCAAGGATAGTGTCTACAGAAAGCTTAATGCCGGTGATGGGCGTCTTTAACTCATGGGATACATTGGCTACAAAATCCCGGCGGATATTTTCCAGACGTCGGATACGGGTTACATCATTCAAAACCAGTACCGCCCCTATATTCTGCCCTTGTGCATCTTTAAGGGATGTGCCATTTGCTTGCAGAAAACGTTCGCCGCCATTACTATACAAAACAAGTTCGCTCTCTACAGGAGTATCACCGGAGAGCGTTTGGGTTATGATTCGTTGCAATTCAGTGTTTCTCATAACCTCTTGGATGCTTTTGCCCTGGCTTTCGGTTAGGCTTATCCCCAGCTGTTTTGCGGCAGCCTGGTTTAGCATAATCAGCCGCTCTTTTGCATCTACCGCTAAAACACCTTCAATCATACTGGAAAAAACCGCCTCTTGTTCATTACGTTGTTCTACTATCGTTTTTATACGTTCATCCAGTTGAGCAGCCATTTTGTTCATGGATTCAGCCAGCGCACCCATTTCCTGTGAATTAGGAACCGCCAGTTTATGTTTTAAGTCACCATCAGCAAAACGCTCTGCCCCTTGCTTCATCTCCTCCAGCGGATAACTAAGCCTGCGGGATATAATTAAACTTATCATTGCTACCAGAACAGCTATTAAAACCCCTCCCATAACAATCTTAATGTGTATATCTTCCAGTGCCATATCAATGGAAGTAACCGGTATAGAAGTCCGCAACACGCCAATAAATTCGCCAGAGGATTTAATGGGGATGGCTACATACATCATGTTTTTTTGTAAAGTATGGCTGAACCTCACGGCTGTGCCAATATTTCCGGCCAGAGCGCTAATGACTTCGGGGCGATCAGCATGATTATCCATCCTGGCAGACGCTTCCTCAGAATCTCCAATTACCTTGCCGGAAGGAAGTATTACCGTAATACGAGTGGAGGAACTTTTGCCCAATTGTTTGCAGAGTAAATCCAGGGTATCTGTTTTAGTAGAGGGGAGTTGTTTCCGTAGCTGGTTTTCTATAAGGTGGGCTCTTGATCCCAGATCGGCGGCGGTTTGCTTAAAATAGAATTGGCGTAATGATCTGGAAGCATACCAGGTGACCGCCAGCAAGGCTAGCAGGGTGATTAAAATATATGAGGGATAGATTTGCCAAAGCAGTTTCTTTTTTCTGGGCATATGCTATTCCTTAAATCTGTAGCCAACGCCACGTACCGTCTCGATATACTTGCCTGCAAAACAAAGCTTTTTCCGTAACCCTACAATTTGGAAGTCCACCGAGCGCTCGGTCACCGGATAATCATCTCCGTGAACAGCATCCACAATCTGATACCGGGTGAATACCCAGCCAGGTTTACGTACCAAAAAAAGCAGTATGTTAAACTCGGAAAAAGTCAGTTCAACGGGCTTACCTTCAACAAGCACCTCATGGCGGCCGGGATGGACTATCAAATCATGTATCTTGATAGTGGAAGTTTCCGTTGTAGTATCTGTTGTCTTCCTGCGCAGAACCGCCCTTATTCTGGATGCTAATACTTTGGGGCTAAAAGGCTTAGTGATGTAGTCATCAGCACCAGATTCCAGGCCGACGACAATATCAGCCTCCTCCCCTTTTGAAGTTAGCATTATGATGGGTATATGTTGAGTTTTTGGATCATGCTTTAAAAGTTTGCATACGTCCAAACCATTTACACAGGGAAGCATCAAGTCCAACAACACTAAATCCGGCAAATCGGACCTCGCTTTTTTTAAACCATCCTCACCAGAACTTATCCCAACAACCTGGTAACCTTCTTTGGTCAGGTTATAGCGCACCAACTCCAGTATATCTTCTTCATCTTCAACAACCATAATAGTCTCTTTGTCCACTATCTATTTCCCTATGCTTGCTTTCTGATTTATAATTTATCTCCATTATGTTAGTATAACGTTAGCAGAAGATGAGATTTGTGTTTGTATTTATTTTACCTATCTGAACCCCTCACTCTAGCGCAGCCACAGTATGTGTGTCTCTTCCAATGGCACCCGCACGTCAGAATGCGTCGGTACGATTCGTGGGGTGTAATGTCCCAGCGGGCGGTCGGCGGGTACCGTCGTTTCATAAACGTAGCCTTGTACCGATCCAGACAAAGCACCTGTTCGATCCATGGATTGGCAAAAGGGTACATTTCCTTCCGCTGATTCTGCATAAACCTCCACCTTAATCATCTCCGGGGCCAGGCCGTCGAGATAGACATGTACATGTATCCGGTGACCGGACTCCTCGGTCATGATCTCCATTTTAAGGAAGCGAACGGCAGGCCAGTGCTGCTTCAGGAGGCGCTGCCACTTCGCCAATGCATGCGCCGTTTCAGCTTTCTTTTGAATCCGCCGTTGGTAGGCGGCCGCAGCCGGAAGATAGTAACTTTCTACATATTCCCTCAACATGCGGTTGCTGCTAAAACGTGGAGTTAGCGTGGCCATACTGGCACGCATGCGGCCAACCCAGCTAATTGGGATGTTGCGGTCATCACGGTTGTAAAATGCAGGTACGATCTCCTCTTCCAGAAGCCGGTAGAGCTCATCTGCCTCCAGCGCATCCCATTCAGGCTCCGTATGTGCCTGGCAGTCACCCAATGCCCAGCCCGTCTCAGGGGTGTAAGCCTCCGCCCACCAGCCATCCAACTCCGAAAGGTTGAGCCCTCCGTTCACCAACACCTTCATCCCACTCGTTCCGCAGGCTTCCCAGGGACGGGACGGCGTGTTTATCCAGAGGTCCACCCCCTGGACAAGCTGCTCGGCCAGAGCTATATCGTAATCGGCCAGGAACACCACCCTGTCACGCACCTCAGGACGACGCGCAAAACGGGCCATTTGCCACACCATGTGTTTACCTTCCTCGTCTTTGGGGTGAGCTTTTCCTGCCACCACCAGTTGCACCGGACGCCACGGGTCGGTGAGCAGGCGAACCAGCCGCTCTTCGTCACGCAGCAAGAGGTTCGGCCGTTTGTAGGCGGTGAATCGGCGGGCGAAGCCCAGCGTTAGCATGTTGGGGTCCAGCACGCTTTGCGCTCTCTCGATGGTCTCCTGACCAGCTCCCTGAAGGCTGGTCTGCAGGGCCAGCCGATGCCGCACATAGTTTACCAGTTGCCGTCGTCCCTTAGTCTGGAATTCCCACAGATCCTCGTCAGACAATTTCTCAATCTGTTCAGGAATGGACTCCATGGTTCCCAACCAGCGCTCTTTACCGCAGGCTTGAGTCCATAGTTCATCGGCGTGTTGCGAGTCC
>JAJRUU010000196.1 GCA_024277605.1 bacterium | reverse complement strand
TCAGGGTGGTCAATTTTCGGCTAGCGAAATCCACTTTTCCTGGTCAATTTTAGGCTAGCACAACCAGACTTTTACCGTGTGCAAAAACTTGGAGCGGACAACGCTGATTGGACGTTGGCTTATAAACCTTATCTCGCAAGGGATGTCTGGCAAACCCAGCCTAAATTTATGAATAGGTCGGGTCAAGTATACATGCCAACAGGTTGGGTATTTATAACAACTTATTTAAGGGGGTCATAACCGCCAGGATGGAAGGGATTACATTTTAATACTCGCCACAGGCTTAGGCTCAAGCCCTTGATTACCCCATAGCGTTCCAGGGCTTCTGTGGCGTAGTCAGAGCAGGAGGGATGAAAGCGGCAGGCCCGCGGCAGATAGGGGGATAGCAACCGCTGATACAGCTTTATCAGGTAAATAAAAAAACGCCTCACATTAATATATTCTCCTGTCCCGAAAAATTCGGGTCTTGTTACGGGCGAATCGACAGTTAGTTGAAAATTATAAATTTATAAGCCCGGCCCTGGTTAACGCCTTTTCAAGCTGCTCGGTCAATTGCTCAAAATTTAATTTTAGTATAGGTTTACGAGCGACGCAGACCAAGTCATAGCCCGGACGATAGCGGTGCCGGTTCAGGCGAAAGACTTCACGGAGCAGCCTTTTCTGCTGGTTTCTGACCACCGCATTGCCGATTTTTTTACTCACCGAAATACCCAGCCGTACCCGATCTGATTGATTCGGTTTAAAATAAAGCACCACACAGCGATATACCACTTTATTACCGGTTTGGTAAATGGACTGGTACTCCTTCTTGGCGGTAACACGACTACTTTTGGGAAAACCTCTGTTGGGCATAATTTTTCTACAGATATTGTTTTATCTGGCTTAAGTTGTCACCTTCTGGTTCAACATGCACAGTTACCTCAGCTACATTATCCACCTGCTGCAATATGGTACTTTTAAGCCGGGTGGCGATATTGTGCCCCTCGGTAACCGTAATCTGGGGGTTTACCTCAATATGCACATCTACAAATATATCACTGCCTACATGGCGAGTCTTTAGTTTATGCAAGCCGATTACACCTGGTACTGCTTTAGCCGCTTGCTTAATTTGATCTCTTGTCTCCTGGTTTACCGAAGTATCCACCAACTCCAACAAGGCCCTCCAGGTAATCTCGACGCTGGTTTTGGCTATGAATACGGCTACCAGACAGGCTACCAGCGGATCCAGGATTACCCATTGGGGGTTCAGCATGGCGCCTCCCACTCCGAAGGCAGTGGCTATTGAGGAGAAGGCATCCGAACGATGGTGCCAGGCATTGGCCCGCAGGCTGGGTGAATTAGTCCAGCGGCTGACTTTAATAGTGTACCGATAGAGCCACTCTTTGACCACGATAGAAATCAGCGCTGCTATTAGAGCGATTAATCGAGGGGTGTAACTTACTCCCTGAATCATGGTGTTTACGGCCTTAAAACCGATACCGACGCCCACCAATCCCAGAAGCAGGCCGACCAAAAAGGTGACGATGGTCTCCACCCGGCCATGTCCGTAGGGGTGGGTATCATCGATGGGACGCTCAGCTATCTTAAGCCCCACCAGCACCAATGCATCACTTATGAAATCGGACGCTGAATGAACCGCATCGGCGATTAAGGCGGCGCTCCGGCCAACAATACCGGCCAGCACCTTGAAAATTATGAGTGCCAGGTTTATAAAAAGCCCGATCCAGGTGACCCTGCGAGCCTCAGGGTATTTTTGGGATTTATCGTAATTTAACATATGCTGTGTTCAACCAGGCAGGGCCTGGATCAATTACGGCTAAATTGTTATGGCTGATTCCGCCCCCTGTTGGCCTGATAGGCCAAAAGCAAGGGCTGGCTTATTTACCCGATTATTCATAAATTCAGCCTGGGTTTGCAAGACATCCCTTGCGAGATAAGGCTTATGAGCCAACGTCCAATAAGGCTTTGTTTGCCCGAGGCGGTTGATCAGGAAGCTGATAAAGTTATAATTTTCAACTAACTGTCGACTCGCCCATAACAAGACCCGAATTTTTCTGGATTTAGCAGTATGATTATATGATTTTCTATACGGAAACAAAAAAGTGGCCTCACGCTACCACAATCAACGGAAAAAGTCAAAGTTCCCCAATCAAAGGGGACTCTGTCCCCCCCCCTCCCCCCGCAAGCGGGGCACAATTCGGCATAACGCCTCAATCAGGGCAGCTACTTCCTCTAAAGTATTGCCCCGGCCTATACTTATGCGAATACTGGAGCGCGCCTGCGCATCAGACAACCCCAGCGCTAAGAGCACATGGGAGGCTGTCAGAGAGCCGGCGCTACAGGCCGAACCGGCTGAGACGGCAATACCCTCCAGGTCCAGATTCATAAGCAGCGATTCCCCGCTTATACCGGCAAGGCTTATATTAAGCGTAGCGGGTAGTTTTTTATCAGCGTGTCCATTTAGCGTAACACCCTCAATCCGCTCATTCAATGTGCGCCATAACGTTTTTGCCAGATCAGCTATATAAGCGCTGTCTTCCGCCATGCGCTGTTTAGCCAGTTGGCAGGCCGCCCCCAAGCCCACGATACCGGTTATATTTTCGGTTCCCGGCCTAAAACCCCGTTCATGATGCCCGCCATACAGCTGAGGAACGATTTTGGTCCCGCAGCGGATATAGAGTGCGCCAATCCCTTTGGGGGCATATATTTTATGGCCGGAAAGCGAGAGTAGCTGTACTCCCAACTCATCTACATTAACCGGGATCTTGCCCACCGCCTGCACCGCATCGGTATGGAACGGAATGCCATGCTGCCTGGCTATAGCGGACAGCTCGGAAATAGGCTGGATGGTACCTGTCTCATTATTGGCCAGCATGCTGCTTATCAACCTGGTATCGGAGCTAAGAGCGTTTTCGAGCTGTGAGGGTTTTACTATGCCCTGATTATCTACCGGCAAGTATACTACTTCAAAACCCGCTCGTTCTAAGTAGGCGCAGCTGTTTAATACCGCCGGATGCTCTACTTGAGAGGTGATAATCCGCCCCCCCTGATATGAGGCGGCAGCGCCTAAAACAGCCAGGTTTATGGACTCGGTACCGCCGCTGGTAAAAATAATCTCATCCGGTACCGCCCCGATCAAGTCGGCAACGTGTAAGCGGGCCTGCTCTATAGCCCCCTTCGCCTCACGCCCCAGGGCATGCACACTGGAATGATTGCCGAAGCTGCCCCTTAAGTATGGTAACATAGTCGTAAGCACGGCTTCATCTATCGGGGTAGTAGCATTATGGTCGAAATACAAGTGTTTCATTTTTGTTTCTCCAGTATCAATGAGAGCATTATAACACAAAAATGGTTTACATTTAGCAAGTCATGGGCTAAAATAATACACTTGGCAATGGTAGTAACCGGGGTGTCTGCTATTGGAAATACAATTAAAAAATATTATTGAGGCCTTACTTTTTGTAAGCGACAAGCCCCTGTCAATTAATCAGCTAAAGCAGATTACGGATAATGAAAAAAAAGAGCTGACCAGCTGCCTGAATGAGCTTATAGCTGATTATGAGAGTAGAAACAGCGGGCTGCAACTGCTTAATATAGCCGGTGGGTATCAGCTGTGTACCCGGCCTGGATTGGCCCCCTGGATAAATAGGTTGTATACTTCGAGGCAGTTGCGGCGACTTTCACCAGCGGCGTTGGAAACTTTGGCCATAATTGCTTACCGTCAACCCATCATCCGGGCTGAGATTGAGGTGGTGCGCGGGGTGGATGTAAGCGGTATTTTGAGGACGCTCATTGAGAAATCGCTGATTAGGATTATGGGGCGCAAAAAAGTTCCCGGGCGGCCGATCATGTATGGTACTACTCAGGAATTTTTATTGCACTTCGGGCTGGAGGATTTAGCCTGCCTGCCCAAAATGGAAGAGCTAAAAGAGCTGTTGCCAGCGGATGAGCCGGAAGGCGAAGTAAGGGAAGGGGGCTGAAATGCGGGCCGGAATTAAACAGATATTGGATGAATTCAAGCAAAAGTTACCTTCAGGGGTGCGAGAGCAAATAGTGGAAATACGTTGCTTTGGCTCCTATGCCAGGGGAGATGAACAGCCCGATTCTGATTTGGATTTATTGATTGTGCTTAAGGCTGAGGATAAGGGTATCCAGGAGTCGATAAATGAAACAGCCTATAACATCATGTGGGCGCATGATTTTAAACCGTTATTGGCGATCAAAATTTTTTCTGAGACCCATTATAAAGAATTAGCGCAAATAGGCAGCTTCTTCTACCAAAACCTGGAGCAGGATGGGGTGTTGATATGACCCCGGATGCTGAAAAACTGCTGGAGAAAGCAGACCACGCTCTGCGGGTAGTCAAGGAATTACTTGCCAAAGACTTTTATGCTGATGCCGTATCCAAGGCTTATTACGCCATGTTCTATGCAGCTCAAGCATGGCTGCTTGATTCAGGGATAAAGAGAGTAAAACATTCAGCCGTCATCAGCGCATTGGGTCAGTATTTTGCTAAAACCGGCAAACTTGAACCAAAATACCATCAAATGATTATCCAGGCTCAACAAGATCGGGAAATAGCCTACTATGACATCTATAAAATAATTACCCAAAAACTGGCTGAGAAAAGGCAGATCGAGGCTACAGAATTTGTGGCTGAGATAAAAAAGCATTTATGGTTTAATAAAGATAAGAGTGACTTAGTTGACGAAGCGGAGGAAAACGTTGTTTTTTTTAACAACACTAAAAAGCAAGAACGCGAACAGCTTGCTTGTAAAGCATTTTTAAGATGCTTAGGGGAAAATTTTTCGGCAGATGAACTTAAACTATCCGAAGAAGAACCGCCGGATGTAATTTTTCGCTCAGCAAGATTTGAAGTAATGGAGATACTTGACGACAATCGCAAGCGACATGACGAATTTAAAAATAAAGTAGCTCAATATAATCAAGCTAAATCTATTGCTGATGTTATGGAGTCATATCATGCACCCACTTCTATTTCATACGAAGACCTTGTTTCGTTGATCATTCAAGAACTTCAAAAGAAGGTTGATAAATACAGGGAAAGAAAAATAGATTGTGCACAACTTGATGCACTTGTATATATAAATCTTGAAAACAAATACCTTGATATTAATGAACAACCGCCTAGACTCTCTAATGATCTTAACAAGAACCTTAAAAGTCAAGCTTGGCGATCAGTTTCTATGGTTATGGGAGTTCATAGCCATGTTATTTACGCTTTGGAATCAGCACCAAAATTTATTTATAGTTCAGTAGGTCAAATTAGAAGCAAATGTCTCATAGAAAATATTTGGAAATGTTAGTGGACAAAAATCAGATGACAGACAAGGAAACCATGAACAGGCATAGCCTGGGGACATTGTTCCCTTTTTAGGAATGGGGCTGCGCCCCTTCCTGTATTCCTGGTTTTCTTATAGAAAGTTTTTAGCTTTTTCTCTGTGTCTGTGGCAAAAAATGAATCAGTATGAAAGGAGCTTAACATGAAGCAGTATGACACCAGAGAGTTGCGCAATATAGGAGTTATCGCTCATGGGGGTGCGGGTAAGACCTCATTGTCCGAGGCGATGTTGTTTGATGCCGGAAGCACAAACCGTCTGGGCGAGGTAAATAACGGCACTTCCAGCATGGACTTTGATGCGGATGAGATAAAGCGCAAGACTTCTATAAGCACAAGCATCGGCTACGCTGAATGGAATAAGCATAAAATAAATATTGTAGATACGCCGGGGTATGCCAACTTCATCGCCGATACCAAGGCCTGTCTGCGGGCGGTCGATGCGGCGCTGGTCATCGCCAGTGCCATCTCCGGGGTGAAGGTGCAGACTCAGAAGGTATGGCAATTCGCCCATGACTACGAGCTGCCGCGGCTTATTTTCATAAACAAGATGGATCGCGAGCGGGCCAATTTTGTGAACGCTTTGGGCGATATAGAAAAGGGCCTGGGGGTGACCCCGTTGCCGCTGCAAATCCCCATTGGCGCAGAGCATGATTTTAAAGGGGTGGTGGATCTGGTTAAGCAGAAAGCCTATGTATACAAAAACGACGGCAGCGGCAAGTTCGAGCTGGCCGACATTCAGGCTGAACTTCAAGCGGAAGCGGATAAATATCGCGAGAAGTTAATTGAAGCGGTGGTGGAGACCAATGATGATTTAATGACCAGCTACCTGGAGGGCGAGGAGGTAACCCAGGCGCAATTGGAGCAGGCTCTGCGCTGGGCGCTGATAACCTCGCAGGTTGTCCCGGTGTTGTGCGGTTCGGCTACTTCAAATATCGGTGTGCAGCCGCTGTTGGATGCTATAGTTAATTACCTGCCCTCACCCGCCGACCGCCATGCAATTGTGGGCAAGAACCAGGAGGAACGCAAACCTACCGCCGGTGAGCCGTTTTCAGCTCAGGTCTTTAAAACCATAGTGGATCAGCATATCGGCAAGCTCAGCCTGTTTCGGGTGTTTTCTGGAAAGTTATCTGCCGATTCAAACATGTATAATTCCACCCAGGACATTAAGGAACGAGTGGGGCATATCTATATATTGCAAGGCAAGCAGCAGCAGGCGGTTAATTCGGTGAAGGTTGGTGATATTGCAGCGGTGGCCAAGTTGAAAGCCACGGTTACCGGCGATACGCTGTGTGACGAGAGAAACCCGATAATCCTCGATACGATCGAGTTTCCCAAACCGGTAATTTCCTTTGCCATCGAGCCCAAAAGCAAGGGGGATGAGGAGAAGGTGGGCCAGGCGCTGCACCGTTTATGCGAGGAGGATCCCTCGCTTAAAATCAAGCGTAATGATGAGACTCATGAGTTGATTGTATCCGGTATGGGGCAGGTGCACCTGGAGGTAATGATTGACCGGCTAAACCGCAAGTTTGGAGTAGAGGTGAACATGAAATCCCCCAAGGTGCCCTACAAGGAGACTATCCGCTCCTCAGCTAAAGTTCAAGGTAAGTATAAGAAGCAGTCCGGCGGCCGCGGGCAATATGGCGATACCTGGATCGAGATTGAACCCTTGCCCAGAGGCGGAGGCTTTGAGTTTGTAGATAAAATAGCGGGCGGGGTGATTCCACGCCAGTATATACCGGCGGTGGAGAAAGGCATCTATGAAGCCATGGAGGGTGGGGTGATTGCCGGTTATCCGGTGGTAGACATAAAGGCAACCCTGTATGACGGCTCGTATCATACGGTGGATTCTTCAGAGATGGCGTTTAAAATCGCCGGTTCCATGGGCTTTAAAAAAGCGGTGGTGGAGGCCACTCCGGTATTACTTGAGCCTGTAATGAACATGGAGGTGGCCGTACCGGACGATTGTATGGGGGATGTGATCGGTGATCTAAACTCACGGCGGGGAAAGGTGCTGGGGGTGGAACCACGGGCCAATAGCCAGAGTATCAGCACCCAGGTGCCGATGGCCGAGGTTTTAAAATATGCCCCTGACCTGAGATCAATGACCGGCGGCCGCGGGGTGTTCAGTATGGAATTTTCCCACTATGAGGAGGTGCCCAGCCACTTGTGTGA
>JAJRUU010000195.1 GCA_024277605.1 bacterium | reverse complement strand
TTAGGCTAGCACAACCATCGTTTGCTGGAACAACTATTTAAATGAGTATCGACATCAGATCGCCCTTAAACATTTAACTACCAGTAGCGCTATGTTGCACAACATTGAAACTGAATCCGAGCAAGGAACCGGCAGAATCATTGCCGATAAGCTGAGTCAACTAAAACATCTTGAGAAAAACGTAAACAATATCAACAACTTTAGCCAGGTAGCCTCCATATTTATTCTGATAGGCTAGCTATTGCTGGGGGGTATATTCTTCTACAATCTAAACAATATTACCCGTAAATTGAATGAACTGGCCAATGAGGTCGAAAATATAAATCAAAAAGGGTTAGATGCGTGTGAGCTGAATTATTCCTTCAATGCCGGTAATGAAATAGACAGTATGGCTAGCAACCTGGAAAAAGTCCTGCGGAACTTCAAACAGAGCAACCGGGAGAAAAATGGCCTGTTGTGCTTGCTTCAACAATCCAACAAACAGCTTAAACAACAGCTAGAGGCGCAGTGTAGCTAGGAGTCCCGCGGGGATACAGTCAGGGTTGCCTGGTAAATTGTATCGTTAATATTCAAGGCGATCGAAGTCATCTTCATCGTTTTGATTATACCGCTCTTTATCTGCCTGCCATTGATTTCTCATTTCATATGTTTCTTCCATTCGACGCTCCTGGTATTTACGGAGTGTGCGATGTTCATCCTCATCAGTCCACTGTTCCCGCCACTTTTGCTCCTCTTTTTCCCGCAGTTCAAGCAGTAATTCCTTTTGCAAATTTTCTTTGGCATATCCAGATGGATCCTGTGTGGGGGAATCAATAGATGTTTTTCTGCTTTCTAATTCTGCTAAATACGGGTAGCTATCCTCAGGGATAAGGACATCCGGCTGACTATTATAACCTTGAAACAGATACGCCACTATGGCTGCAATAAAAATAAACAGCATTGAATAAATAGCAGCCCGGAAAAAGATATCTGAAAAACTTTTAGTCCTTTGTTTTTTGTACTTATAGCGATTCCTTGATTTATCGTTGGCCCTCGAAGTATGCGTGTAATTCGGTGTATGATCAGATCGATATTGCCTGGAATAATTGTTCTTAGGTGGTTTTAAAAGCTGGTCGTACTCGCTTTTTTTGTGCGCATCACTTAGAATTTCATACGCTTTGCTAATCTCTTTGAATATGTCATCGGTAAGGTTGTTTTCTGAGTTAGAATCGGGATGATATTTTTTTGCCAGCTTGCGGTAGGCCTTTTTAATTTCTTCTACAGAAGCAGTTTGGGAAATTCCCAGGAGCTGATAATGTGTTTGATCTTCCAGCCCATTCATCTAGTGATCCTTGGTAAAATAAGAATAGAGGGTACCTTCAAGGCTTATATTTTTTCGAGTTACCCCCTATTCTTATACCAATTCTTGCAAGCTAAAGCAAATGCTTTTTTTGCGGTTAATGACCCAAGTTCAAATCAAATCCAAGGGGACCTGTCCCCAAGGGGTCAGCGCCCCCAAGGGGTCAGTGACCCCAAAATCAAAATGCCAAATATAATCCAACTACTTGCAATACCAAACAGTATGATAACCGATCGTTTGTCGTTTGAGCTTTGGCATTTGTCGTTTTTTACTCTTACCCAACAATATCAGCATAACCTGATACAAGGAGTCTTGTTAGCTTGGGTTGTGCATTCGTTCGCCGAAAATGGCGGTACCGACCCGCACCATGTTAGCGCCTTCGGCAATAGCCACCTCAAAATCATGACTCATCCCCATAGAGAGATACTGCATATTAATGCGGGGTAAGTTTTTGGCTTTAGCCTGTTCGAATAATTCCTTCATCCGGCTAAAATAATGACGGGAATCCTCAGGGTTTTGCATATAGGGAGGAATAGCCATCAAGCCTTGGACAGATATATGTTTGAGCGTAGCAAGCTGCTCCAGCATTGTCCACACATAATCGGCTGTTGTTCCATGCTTGGTAGTCTCCTGGCCGATGTTAAGCTGCACTAAAATATTCATTATCTTGTTTATCTGCTCTGCCCGGCGATCAATCTCCCGGGCAAGCGCTACACTGTCAACTGACTGGATAAGATCGAATAGAGACACTGCTTGTTTCACCTTATTGCTCTGCAAATGCCCAATAAAATGCCAGGAGACCGGTTTGCCAATGGATTCTATTTTAGTCTTAGCCTCCTGTACCCGGTTTTCACCCAGAATAGTAACCCCCGCCGCAATAGCCTGCCGGATTCTATCCTCATCCACCTTTTTGGAAACCCCTATTAAGGCTATATCTTCAGGCAGCTTACCAGCCTTTAGGGCGGCACTGGCAATACGTTTCCTTATCTGATTTACATTGTCTTTAGTAATAAACATATCTTCCTCGCTCAAGCTTTCAGGAAATAATACATTGTCTTTGTTCAAGTATAGAAGGGTAAACACAAAAAATAAAGTCCTAAAACCCGAAAAATTCGGGTATTAATGTTTATTAGTTGATTCTCCATAACTCAAGCATTAGATCATGGCCCATTTACATAGAAGAATACCCTTAAATTATTTAATTCTGCAGTGCTCCACTTTCAGGGGAGAGGTCGGCATAACTGGCTTAATAATATGGTGATACCGGTAAGCCCCAAGTCAAAAAGAAGGATATTGACAGTCGATACGCAGGGTGATATTATATACAACTAATTTCCCATAGAGAAAAACATATTTTAAGTTTGGTTGATAAATTACTAAGGTATAAGGAGGATCTTTTACATGACCGAGGGAAAATACGTCTATTTCTTTGGAAACGGCAAAGCCGAAGGTAAAGCCGAGATGAAAAATCTGCTGGGGGGAAAGGGTGCCAACCTGGCCGAAATGACGAACTTAGGAGTCCCGGTGCCTGCCGGATTTACTATTTCCACTGAGGTATGTACCGCCTATTATGAAAACAATAAACAATATCCTGATGGATTGTGGCAGCAGGTAGAGGATAATATAGGCAAGACAGAACGGGTTATGGGCGCTAAATTTGGTGATGCCGATAATCCGCTGTTAGTATCAGTGCGCAGTGGAGCCCGTATTTCCATGCCGGGTATGATGGATACGGTATTGAACCTGGGCTTAAATGACCAGACCGTGCAGGGGCTGATAAAACAAAGCGGGAATGAGCGTTTCAGTTATGATAGTTACCGCCGCTTCGTTCAGATGTACAGCAATGTGGTATTGGGAATTAAGGGCGAAGAATTTGAAAAGCTGCTGGAGAAAAAGAAGGCCTCGCGGGGAGTATGCGAGGATACCGAGCTGGATGCTACGGCGTTAAAGGAGCTGGTAGCTGAATATAAAGCGCTGGTAAAAGGGAAGACCGGTCAGAATTTCCCGGATGACCCCAAACAGCAGTTGGATAAGGCCGTCGGTGCGGTATTTGAATCCTGGAACACCGAGCGGGCAGTCCAGTATCGCAAGATTAATAACATCCCCGGTCACTGGGGTACCGCTGTGAATGTGCAGTCCATGGTATTCGGCAACCTGGGAAATGACTCGGGTACCGGGGTGGCGTTTACGCGCGACCCGGCTACCGGCGAGCATGTATTCTTTGGGGAATATCTGCTTAATGCTCAGGGTGAGGATGTGGTGGCCGGTATTCGCACTCCCCATCCCATAAATAAGGCACAGCAGAAGGGTGATACCCATTTATCCTCGCTGGAAGAGG
>JAJRUU010000194.1 GCA_024277605.1 bacterium | reverse complement strand
CTGGTTGTATCCAGTTGAATTTATTCGATTATTAACCGGACAGTAGTGACCGAGAGGGATAAAAAAAACGATATTCAGGAAAGGAACAATTAAAGAAAATGATTTGTAAGACCACATAATTCCGGGGACACCATACTTAATTATTCGAGTTCAATCCTGCACAATAAACCCCGTAACTGATACGATCCAAAGGCGAGATCATAAGTGGCAACCTCTGGATATACATCATTCCGGCTTCGTAATATCCGGCGTTGCGTCCGGGATAATTATGTGGTCTGGTGTATCAATAGAATTTTTCAGTTTATCCAGCATATCCTGGGGAATAAAAGTATAGCCGCAACTGGGGCAGATCATCAAGGGTATCGCTTGGGGTTGTCCAGACGCCGCAACCAGGACTTGCACCACCATATACTTTTTATGTCTTTCGTTACAAACTCTGCAGGGAAGACCAACATATTTGGGACCTTGCGGGACACCCGTGGTCGTTTTTGCCGGGTCATTCTTCTTCCGACCGCCCTTGCCTTTACCCCTATTTAAATCAACAACATTATTGCTCATAAGTTCTCTTTTCTCCACTTTGTAATCGTTTTGTATGCTGTTCTTCCCCTGACTATTCCGGTTCAACCTTGCACAATAAACCCCGTAACTGATACGAACCAAAGGCTGGGTCATAAGGCGGGGCGTTGCTGGTTAGTATATTGGCGTTAGATTCCCACACCCCATAGTCTGAGGCCGCTTTCTCCGGGAACCACCAGCCGTGTTCAATGTTTATAACCTTAGGATTAATATCGGCGGTGATTCTGGCCTTCATTCGTATACTGCCTCTGGGTGAGCTGATAATAACCCAAGCGCCATCTTTTATTCCATGTGCATTAGCAACATCCGGGTGCAGCTCCACCTGCGGGTCAGGGCGGCGTTTTCTTAAAGACGGTATCTGACGCTGCTCGCTATGGAAAAACTCCTTCCGGCGGCTGCCGGTAGTCAGCACATAGGGAAATTGTTTAGCTAACTCCGACGTCTGTAGCGGGCTTTCTGCTGGTTCCTTATAACCCGGCAGCGGGTCATAACCCATTCGCTCTAAACTCTTACAATAAAGCTCAACCTTTTTAGATGGAGTTCTAAAACCGTTTTTCTCATATTTCTTATATTCATGGGGCGGGTATATAAAACCTTTTTCCTTAAGTTCCTGATAGGTTACCCCAAGTGGTTCCAGTTGATAATTCATTACATATTGCAGGCTCTCCTCGCTCCCCGGCAGGTTCAACCGCTTGGACAACTCATCCATCATCCACTCATCCTGTCGGCACTCACCCCTTTGGGTAAGCTTTTGCTGAGCCATTACCATGTTTTCCGCCGCCAGGGGATAGCCGATAATCTGCTCCACCTCAGGCCAGAAGGCCGCTGGCAGCACATAATCCGCCATGGCGGCCGTGGGCGTCATAAACAAATCGGCCACCACCAATAGATCCAGCTTTTTTAAACTCTCATACACCTCTTTAGAATTCGCCACCGTAAGCAGGGGATTGCCGCCAAATATCAACAGCCCCCGGATGCAGTACGGCTCCCCGGTTCTCATCGCCCGAAACACCGCCGGTATATGCGCTGACGGCATAACCGCCCGAAAGCCGCCCAAAAGCTTATAGGTATCAGCGCCAAGGCGCTTTTTCAGCATCGCTTTGGGCAGTTTATCCCTCAAGACAGGATAAGCCCGCAATATGTTCATCCCCAAAATATCGCTTCCGGGCAGATCTATATTGCCGGTTAAGGCGCGCAGGATGGCAATCGCCCGCACTGTCTGAAGCGAATTTGAGTTCTGCTCAATCGACACTCCCCATTCCAGTATCGCCGGTTTATTCTGCGCATAGGTACGCGCCGCCTGCACAATATCAGCCGCCGGTATCCAGGTTATATCCGCCGCCCATTGTGGAGTACATGCGGCTACATGTTGTTTTAACTCGCTAAAACCGACAGTACACTGATCCACAAACTCCTTATCGTATAACTCCTCATTTATAATTACGTGGATCATAGCCAGCGCCAGCGCCGCATCCGTACCGGGTCTGATGGACAGCCAATACTTACAGCGGGCGGCAGTCTAGGAGCGCCGGGGATCAATGGCAATCCCAATCGCCCCCTTATCTAAAGCCCGTTTAACCGATATGGAGATCTCTCCATCCGGGCCGGATACCAGCGGATTATGCCCCCAGAACAAGATACATTTAGGCGGAGTATCGCTGTAATAATCCCCCACCACAAACCCGCCATAGGTCAGGTTACATACGCTAATGCGCGGGATAAAGCACTGCGCCAGCCCCGGCTCATACCAGTTCGGCGTACCCAGGGCATTGGCAAAGCGTACCGTATGCATAAAATGATGCCGCCCGGTACCCTGCCCCAGGGCGATCGATTCAGCGCCGGATTCGGCTCTGAATTTATCCAGCTTAGCCGCAATATCCCCCAAGACCTCATCCCAGGAAATTTTCTCCCATTGTCCGCCGCCGCGCTCGCCTTTTCTCTTAAGAGGATGCGTTAAGCGATCAGGATGATTGGCAATCTCAGGGGAGTTGAGTCCCTTAACGCACATCCAGCCCTGACTCATGGGTGAGGACGGGTCGCCCTTGACCTTTACCAGCCTACCCTCTTTGACGCTCACCAACACCCCACAACCCCCGTGACATACACGGCAGATGCTTTTATAAACCTGTGCTTTATCCGATTTTGTTGTCATTCACAATTTCCGCTAGAGTATTCCCTAAAGTTCTCTTTTAAAAAAGGGCATAGGCGCTTATAAATGATCTCGCTTATTCTTTGTGCTCCCGCATTAGTATAATGATCAAAATCATAAAAATATCTTGAGCTTTTCTCTAATTCGTGGGCTAAATCTATAACAAAAACACCCTCATTTGCGGCAACCTTTTTTGTAACACCGTTGTACAGCTCCAGCACTTCCCAAGCGAGTGCACCATTAACATTCTTCCATTTTATTTTTGATAAATCAACATTTGTAACATCATCAATTTCATTTCCAAAGAGCGTGGGCTGCGTTATAATAACGGGTATGATACCGTTTTCTTTTGAAATTCTAATGAGCTTACGTAATTTCATCTCGTAAATATTTAAATAATTATCCTTATGCTCCTGTTTAATGCGCTCCCGGGCCTCTTTGGATATTTCTATGCTTTCTGATTCTTCTAAATTAACCTCCCGCCAGACCACTCCTATTGCCTTAGCCCTTAAATATCTGTAGATATTTTGAGAAAGGGCAAAAACCTCGCTGTAACTGGCCATTTTCGCCATATTTCTTTGAAGGCCTCTTTTACGACCTTGCCCAATTTCATTTCTTCCTATTAAAAACAAGACTATTGTGGGCTTCAATTTTGCTACATGGTTTTCCATTAACACTATATGACCGGATGTCGAATGGCCTGTTATCCCGGCATTATTAATAAACATTTTCTTAAAATTATGTTTTAACTTTTCCCCCAGAATATCCGGCCAGGTTTTCCCATCAGATATAAAAAAACACTCCGTGGTGCTGCCGCCAACGGTGATAATCGTCAAATAATCTCCAAAATCAGCTGGAGGTTCCTGGCCTCTGAAACCCAATGAATTTTTTGTATGAATAATAGTCTTATCAAGTTTTTTTAGCCGATTATCCTTAATTATATATTTCTTATTAACCGGCAATATTATTTTATCTCCCTTCATCCGAAACTCAAAAGGCTCATATATTCTCAAAAAACATTCAAGTATGGCAAAAGATAAAATACACCCTATAAGCACCAGCATAAAATATTTTATAAACTTCCTAAGCCGAGCCATACAATACCCCCCATATCATACCCGCCCCCAATGAAGCGGCCCGTATAGTAAGAAAAACAGGGGACAGCAAACCCACTGACAAATCACGTATGCCGACAAAAAAACCAAAGGGGATACATACTATGCCAAAAGCTGTTAAGCTCAGGAAAAAGGGAAATTCAAATGCTGGCCACATCGCCGCAAGCGGCAATAAAAGCAAGGCGGCATATAAGAATAAAATCTGTAGTTTCAGGGTTTGAGGGGTATAGCTGTCTTTAAGCATCTTATCCGGGAACTTTTTATAAACCACCATGCGCCAATAGCCCCGCCAAAATTTCAGTCTGGCATATTTTATAATAGTGTCAGAATGTCTTAAGTGACAGACAATCGCCTGTGGACTAAACACCATCTTATAGCCCTGAGCCGACATGCGATAGGATAGTTCGGTATCTTCATTGTTGGCTACCGGAAAAGAGGTGTCAAACCCGCCTAATTCCAGGAATATGTCCCGGCGAAAACCGGCGGAATAAGTATCCACCATATCTATTGAATCGGCTTTCTTCAGCAGCTCAAAACGCTCTTCGAATTCAAGCTGGGCAAAGCGTGCGCTCAGGCTGTGCTGTCTGGTTCTATAAGCCCCTTTAACCGCAGCTACCTGCGCCTCATCAAACGGCTTCAGCATTTCACTGATCCAGTTATTATCCGGCACACAATCCGCATCGGTAAACAGTATAATATCTCCCCTGGCTTGCCTTACCCCGTTGTTTCTGGCGGCAGCCGGCCCCTGGTTCACCTGACGGATATATCTAACGGCATAATCCTGTGCAATTTTTCCAGTTAGATCTGTTGAGCCGTCGTCAACCACTATAACCTCATATGAATCTGCCGGGTGAGTCTGCTTTGTCAAAGCCGACAAGCATTGTTCAAGCGTCTCTTGGGCATTATATGCGGGGATAACAACCGAAATCATTGGAAAATCCAGTTTGAGATCAGCATTTGTCGCTAGTGATACCCGATCCTTTAATCAGGTATTTTACAAAGGTCCGGGCGGCTTTAAGGGTGCGGCGAATCTCTTGGGGGTGGGTAAACAGTTGTTTAAGCTTATAGAATATATAACCGGGCCTTAGATAGAATTTGCGCCGGGCATCATCGCAAAAACTTACCAGCTCCGCCGATGACAGCTCTTCAGTACTAATCACCGTATTATGCAGCCCCTCCGAGGTAATCCATTTAGAGAAATCGGCGACAGTGATCAGCCCCTTTTCCCTATACCAGTTATAGGCCTCCGTACCGGGATATACCATCACCGGGTAAAACTGTACCGTATCCGGGTTGAGCCGTTTAGCCAGGTTCAGCGTCTGGCTCAGGGTTTCCTTAGTCTCACCGGGAAGACCGGCCATAAAGCAGCCATGAATTAAAATCCCGGCCCGCTTGGTATGCGTCATAAATATCTCCATCTCGGCTAATTTTATCTTTTTCTTCATATTGTCTAAAATCCGCTGGCTTCCACTTTCAAAGCCTACACAGAATGAGCGGCAGCCGGCCTGTTTCATAATGCGCATGGTCTCATAATCCAGGCTAACTCTGGAATTAGCCGTCCAGGAGATTTTTATTCCCTTCTGGATTATAAGCTCAGCTAACGCCTTGCATCTTTCTTTATTAACCGTCAGCGTATCGTCTTCGAAAAATACAGCCTTAACTTGCGGAAAATGCTCCACAATATACTCCAACTCAGCCACCACATTCTCCACACTCCTGAGCCTGAAACCTCTGCCCATAAGGGTCTGTGGATAGACGCAGAAAGTGCACGGGAAGGGACAACCACGACTGGTGGTAATAGTCAGCATGGGATAGAGGGCATTGGGGTTAAAGTAATTCTCCACTTTTAGGAACTTACGGTACACCTCGCTCACCCGAGGCAACTCATCCAGATCATTTATAAACGGCCGCCTGGTGGTGTGAACAAACTTACCGTTATCCCTGAAAATAATCCCGGCAACCTCGCTCAAATCCCCCTTCTTGCCCAAAGTCTTTGCCAGCTCTGGCAGGGTATAGTCATATTCATATTGGGCTACCGCATCTATCCGGTTATCGATCCTCAGCGTTTCCTCCGGCAGGGCGGATACATGAGTGCCCACTAAAATGATAAAAGCCTCCGGCAATTCATCCTTCAACCTTCCGGCAATATCTATATCATTGTAGATACTGGGGGTACTGGTATCGATAACGATAAGCCCGGGACTAAACTCTTTGGCCCGCTTGACACAATAAGCCACATCATGATTATCAGCCGGGGCATCGACCAGATCCACCTCAAAGCCGGATTTCTGCAGCGCCCCGGTAGCATATGCTAGCCACATAGGGAAATAAAGCGTGCCGCTCTTAGTCACCGCCGGGCTGCGCTGAGGGCGGGAAAAATTTTTCAAAAACGGGGGATTGAGTAAGAGTCTTTTCACTTTACCTCAAATCATTTGCAAAGGGTTAAGGTTAGTTTCACTATTAGACGCATTTACTCACCGCCGGGGGTATCTTTGCTTTAATATCATTTTTGAAAGTTAGCGGCTTATCAGTATGTTCCATGGAATAAACCTGCCGATATTCGGCTATTATTTCGCTTACCGTTTGTATATTTACTCCTGTTGTATAAACAAATTCCAGCCATTTTTCAATTATCACCGGATTTTTGGCAAAATCATACTCATGAGTAACCACACCGAATAACTCATCTTTTTCTGATTTCATATACTCTTTTTTAAAATTCTCAATATCCCTCTTCCAGGTCAATAGCGCCATCCCGAGCTGGATCATTTCTGTGTCGCTGTTTAGTGTCACCAGCTTCGGTTTACGTCTGGCGTGACAAAGCTTTATGCCCTGTGTATCATACTTTATGCTGGCCGGATAATCAAATTCCTCATCTGTAATAGTACCTGAGAGAGGTTGGCCGGGGTCAAAAAACCTTCCGGCAAGTTGTATCATATCCTGGACATTTCCCCTGAATCCGGGCTCACTTTCTTTGTCGCTTCTGTTTGTATAACCATTCCAATCATCATGATCATATCCATGATGATGCAGACCCATTTCGTGCCCCATTGCCTGCCATTTTCTGATTTCGGCCAGTTTAATCCGCTCCTGCATGATATACTCTATCCACTGTGGATTAAAGTGGAGGGTGAGCTTCGCAGCATATCTATCGGCTAAATTAATAATCTCCACCAGAACCGGCCAGTAGGCTTCCTGAGACTGAAGGCTTTTGGTGTCGCCACCGGTTTCAAGATGAATAATAAAAAAAGAGCCAAAGGGTGTCATTTGTCGTTTTTATTCGAAAGCAGGTGCGCCGCCACTTTTAATCCCTGACTGACTGCGTGAGGGGTCTGGCAGAAAAAATAGCCCCCCTGCCTGCCGACGGAATAGAGATTTTGATGTTGCTGAACTTCCTCAAAAGTTTGCTCTAATTCTCTTTCGTAATCCAACGTATGAATTGGCATACAATCTTTAAGCCGGAATAAACGATGCTCCCGCAAATCGGTTTTATTTAAAATTCCGAGTTTTTCCAGATCACCGCTTATCCGGTCTATAATTTTCGCTTCATCTTTTTCATTAAATAATTCGCTATTGTTGATTTCTATACATACCCCGTCATGGCCCGAAACAAATGCTTCCTGGTAGATACTCCGCGGGAAATATAGCCGGTCAAAAATCACATCCGGCTGTGGATAGTATACATAGACAAAGGGCCGCGGAGTATCTCGCGCACAATTGAATGTAAGCTGGGCAATGAGCGTATCGACATATTTTACGGGGGGTGTCTTTTTAGCGAGCATGTTATTTAATTCATTAATTGAACCAGTCCAAATTACGTTTTTGGTATTATACGTCTGCCCGTTAATATCGGCGCTTACAATCTTACCCTTTTCAGCTTTTAAGGTTACCGGGCCGCATCCCAAAATTGTCTTGCCGCCTGCCTGCTGATACCGCTGCCATAGTTTTTGGGGAAAAACCTCAAAACCCTTGACAGGATAATAATACTGCGGATTAAATACAAACCTCAGCAACTGCTTAATCGACCTTGAATGACCGACTTTATTGGGTTCTTCCCTGCGGTGGTCAATCCCCCGGTCAGCCCGTTGAAGCCAATGGCGATGCAGCAGGTCCCCTGATAACGGGGTTTTCTTAAGTAGCAGCGGGGCATATAATTCAGAATAATATGCGTGGCCGATGGCTTTACTTAAAGAATATGCCAGTGCATCCGGGTGAATTTTATTCTCTTCTCCCTTGGAAAATCGCGACCGAATGAAATCTCTTCTGAATCTTTTAGGGAAAAAGAGTGGATCCCATAAGCGTAACGGCTGCCTCCAATACTCACCGGCAACATAAATCGCATAACGGGTTTTTCTTTTTAGCACTTCTTCGTCCTTGATTAAATCGAACATCAACTTTTCCGGAGCGGCATCGGGATTGTAAAAAAACAGGTGCGGTCCCAAATCAAACGTTATTCCATCGATAGTATATGTACGGCACATCCCCCCGATATGATCATCTTTCTCCAGCAGCAGACACCTCTCTCCTGCCCGAGCGAGCGTACTCGCCGCGGTTAAGCCGCTGATACCGGCGCCTACAATTAAGGTCACTTCTTCAGTTGACGATAAGCCCATCTTTCTATCCTTTATTTAAAACCTGTCACTCAGTCGGTTTATTTACCAGATCCCCGGTTCGTTCCGGGTTATATATATCATCCCAACCATATTGTTCGAGCTTGGTAGAAAAAAACCAATGCGGAAAATGAAGCCCTTGAATTTTTTTAGCGGTTCTGTAGAAAATTTTATACAAGCTGTAAGGTATAAGCGCAAAAATGGGAGCCAGTATCTTTAGCATTTTCTCTTGCGCCGGGGGCAATATTTCATGTCTCTCTTCCTCAGATTTGAAGCTGGTAGCCGCTTTATATGGCGATTTCAGCATAGCCGGCTCAAACTCAAGGCCCAGGAAATCACATATAGTTGTCAGTACACCCTCGGTATCGCCAACCAGCTCAGCATAATAAACGATTAACATTTTCTCGGGGTGCTTTGCTTTAAAATGGTCAATGTGTTTAAACGCCATATAATAACTGATTATTTCCTTAAGCACATACAAATACGCCTTTAAACCCTCCGCTTCAACCCCCTCTATTTTGTTGATTTTTAATGCGGAACGCACTTGGCCTATAATATCTCTTTTGATGGCCACAATTTTCGCATCCTGATAAGCATCCGCAATTTCCTCGACATGGAATGAATGCGACGGGTTTTTTTCAAACCAGAAATCGGTTCCCTTAAGCTCGGCGTATCTATCCATCATAAAGCGGAATGCATCTGCGTATGAAAGCGGTTTTTTTTCGTACAGGAACGCCTTGCCCAGGCCACTCAGTTCATAATAGGTGCAGCTGCCGAATACTTCAATAAAATATATACGATTGTTACAATTTTTTAAATCGCCAAATTTCCCGGCAAGGTGCGAAAAATAAAAGCTTTCAACACACCCCCCCATTTCCCCCGGTTTGCCACCCATAATGCTGGCTATATTTGTATTCTGACTTATCAGGTTTCCCAGCCAGGTTGTACCCGACCTGCGCCAGCCAACGAGGAATATCGGTTTAGCCATCTTTAAAAACTCCTTATTTCCAGTGATCCAGGTTTCTGCCTAAATAAACGGATATTTTTTCTATCTCATCTTTAAATGTATCTTGTAAATACTTTCTGGCCTCAGGAGACATCGTGGGTTGATTATTTTCATCCGGCGCCTTAAACAATAGATCCCGCACCAGGCTTGATTGCTTGGCCCAGGCAAGCACCGGCAGCCAATCCAATCTTCTCACCAACCACATAGTACGAAACGCCAATCTATTAATAATCTGCAGTCGGGGCAACGTGGTGGGATTTGACTTTACGCATAATGAATCAGGCTTAAAGCTGGAATCTACTCCCAAGAAGTTGTAAATGTCACTAATAAATGCGTCTTGATCGGCTTGTAGGTCATCAAACAATTTAACTAATATATTCTGCTCAGGGAAGTATTCTAAAAACCGCTCAAGGTGCTGATGGTATAAGTTATCGTGTATTAAATTATCATGCAGCTTTAAACATTCATCAAAAGTACCCCGCATCAGGCCCAATTTACAAAGCTGCAAAAAAACCTTAAACGCCCTTTCAATCGGGTTTCTAAAAATAATAATAATTTTTACATCCGGTAAATGCTGATGAATGCGCTGTGGTACCAATTCATTATAAAAGTATGTTTCTGAGATTTCGCCTTTAATTGTGCCCGCCGGACAATGTTCAAAAAGCTCCGCATACCACTTTATTCCCCGATCATAGAATCTATCGAAAAATCTGGCCCCTTTAACATGCTTTGCCAGGGAAATCGCTGGATGTTCTTTTAAACAATGATGCAGTGTATTGGTACCCGTTTTACCCGGTCCAACGCAGATAAAATCAAGCAGAATCAACTCTTTTTTCACCTGATGTGCCTCCCCCCCAGTAGTGTCCGCTCCAATACGCCCTCAAGCCTTCTTTTGACTCTCCCAATAGTCAACAGTCCACCCATGCTCTTCCAGCTTTATCAAGTAAAACCAGTGCGGCAATCTTCGCCCTTCCACTCTGCGCTCTACAATGCGTAACCAGCGATACAGGGCATACGGCAACAGTTCAAAAAATGGATTCAGCCTCTTGATTAGTTCTTCTTCTGCTATAGACAACACCTGTTTACGCTCAGAAGAATCAGTAAAACTTGTATTAGGCTTATGTCGTTGCTGCAACATCTCAGGCTGGAAGCCAATTCCCAGAAAGTCACAAACTCGAATGACGGTTTCTTCAGTGGCCCGCTTTAAATCCTCATACTCTATTAATAGTATCTTATCCGGCGCACTAGCCATAAAGTGCATAATGTGTTTATTATACGCATGATAGGTAATAATCCGCTTTAACAGCAGCAGCCTTTTTTTAACCCGTCCGGCATTTTTCCCCACAGAGAATTCATTCAGTTTAGAAGCCGATCTTATCTGATCGATTATATTGCGCCGGATGGCTACAAATTTAGCGTTATTGTAGTATCTCGACAGCTCTTCTAAGTGTAATGCGTGCGCGGGCGTCTTTTCAATAAAGTAAGCCGCCCCCTGCTTCCTGGCCACACGCTCCAGCAACAGCTTAAAAAAATCTTGATATGTCCCCGGGGGGTCTCTATAAAAGATTTCCTTATCTAACCCGCTTTGAATAAAGTAGCTGCTGTTTGCAAAGATTTCTACAAACTGGATCAAATTATTGGGGTCCTTCAAATCACCGTATTTCCCGGCTAAGTGCGAAAAAAATACACTTTCGTATATGCCTTCCTGCCTTACTTTAGAGGCTTGCTGAATACCGGCCACATCACTGTGGTTACATATAATATTCCCTAACCAGGTAGTACCGGTTCTCCGGGCGCCCACTACAAATATTGGGGAAACCATTCCATTCTCCTAAAAAAACAGCGTCTGATTGGCGTTTAGCCTTTTAGCTGCCCCTTATAACGCTTCCAATTATCATCTATGCTATTTGTCAATCCATATTGTTCTCTTCTGGTTGAAAAAACCCACGGCGGTAATTTTCGCCCCGCCAGTTTTCGCCTTACTTTATATCCTAAGTGGTATAGCGTATATGGCAACAACCCAAAAAGCGGATCCACGATGTTAATCAATTTCTCTTGCGCAGCGGACAACACCTGTTTGCGTTCAGAGTTATCTATAAAGCTCGTGTTCGCCCTGTAACGCTGCTCCAGCATTTGCTCCTGAAAGCCGATACCCAGAAACTCGCATACCCGAATAACCGTTTCTTTAGTCGCCCGCTTTAAATCCTCATATTCGACCAACATTATCCTGTCCGGCTGCTTGGATATAAGCCGTTTTATGTGTTTATAGTATGTATGATAGGCTATAACCCTTTTCATGTTTAAACCTAATTCCCTTAACCGGCCGATTTTCTTCCCCGATGTGATTTTGTTGCGTTTAGAGGCTGATTTTATTTGCTCAACAATATTTCGTTTAATGGCGACAATTTTCGCATTTTTATAATAACCCGCTATTTCCTCCACATGCAGTGAATGCGGCGGCGATTTTTCGAGAAAGTAATCTTTGCCTTGTTTTTTGGCAAAATGCTCCATAAATATATAAAAGACAGCCTGATATGTTTGCGGCTTTGCTCTATAAAATATTTCTTTATCTAAACCGCTCTGGATAAAATAGTTGCTGTTTGAAAATATCTCTATGAATTGAAGAAGATTGTTCAGATCCTTAAGATCACCATATTTACCGGCTAAGTGCGAAAAGAAAACAGTTTCATTTATGCCTTCTTGTTTTGCCCCTCCCTGAATACCGGCCACATCACTGTGGTTACATATAATATTCCCTAACCAGGTAGTACCGGTTCTCCGGGCGCCTACTACAAATATTGGGGAAACCATCCTGTTCTCCTAAACCCGAAAAATTCGGGTCTTGTTATGGGCAAATCAACATTTAGTTGAAAGATATAAATTTATCAGCTTCCTGTTCCTGTCCCCTTGGACAAGCAGAATTTTATATGAATATATCTGGTTAAAAACAGCATGTGGGTGGCGCTTAGCCTTTTAGCTGTCCCTTATAGCGCTTCCAATGATCATCCGCATTATCCGTCAGTCCATATTGCTCTCTTAAGGCAAAGAAAAACCAGGGCGGCAATTTCCCGCCTCCCAGCTTCAGCTTTACTTTGTATCCCAAGTGATATAGCGCATAAGGCAACAACCCAAAAAGCGGATCCACGATGTTAATCAATTTCTCTTGCGCAGCGGACAACACCTGTTTGCGTTCAGAGTTATCTACAAAGCTTGTGTTCGCCCTGTAACGCTGCTCCAGCATTTGCTCCTGAAAGCCGATACCCAGAAACTCGCAAACCCGAACAACTGTTTCTTTAGTGGCCCGCTTTAAATCCTCATATTCAACCAACAGTACCCTGTCCGGCTGTTTGGACATAAGCTGTTTTATGTGTTTATAGTATGTATGGTAGACGATAGCCATTCTTACATGTAGCAGTAATTCCTTCAACGTGCCGCTCCGCTTTCCCTTGGTAAGTCTGTTCCGCTTGGAAATCGATTTTACCTGATCAATAATATTGCGTCTGATAGCAATAAATTTAGCATGCTTATAATAATTCGATATTTCCACTGAATGCAGTGAATGCGCCGGGGTTTTTTCGATAAAGTAATCCGCTCCTTGTCCTTTGGCAAAACACTCCATAAATACCCGAAAGGCCGCCTGGTATGTTTGCGGTCTTTCTCTATAAAATATTTCTTTATCTAACCCGCTTTGAATAAAATAGTCACTGTTTGCGAATATCTCTATGAATTGAAGCAGGTTATTAGGGTTTTTCAAGTCGCCGTATTTCCCAGCCAGATGAGAGAAAAAAGCGCTTTCATGTATGCCTTCCTGCTTTATTCCACCCTGGATGCCGGTCACCTGGCTGTGGTTACATAAAATGTTTGCCAACCAGGTGGTGCCTGTTCTTTGAGCGCCAACCACAAATGTTGGGGTAACCATAGCATTCTCCACTTATACGTATCAGACTAAACTTATCAGGGAACCAGTCCCCTTGGGGATATGAAGGGTAGGTCGGCCTTTTAGGCCGACACTCTATTATGGCGGGCTAAAGCCCACCCTACCCTTGGTTTTTTCTTGATCATTATTAAATAAAGGGCATTTTCGGAACGAACTCAATAGCCATTTTATTTAATATATGCCTGTACTGCGGAAAGTACCTCCGTTGGGGAAATACTTT
>JAJRUU010000193.1 GCA_024277605.1 bacterium | reverse complement strand
GTTTGGGCAAAGGTATATACAGATGAACTAGGGCGAGAGATGACGGTGGGAGAGCACCCTCAGCGGATTGTGTCTTTATCTCCAGGGATAACGGAAATCCTTTTCGCCCTTGGACTTGAGGACAGAATAGTAGGGGTGACTGAATTCAGTGATTACCCAGCGACGGCTAAACACAAACCCAGGGTGGGCAGCTATGTGAACCTGAATCTGGAGATGATTGTTTCCCTGCATCCTGACCTCCTTTTTGCTTCGGCGGATGGTAACCGGAAAGATGACATAGAAAAGTTGACGGAATGGGGGTTGTCGGTCTACGTGGTTAACCCTCAGAATTTCCAAGAGATATTGAGCACTATTCAACATCTAGGGCAGATTACTGGCAGGCAACCGCAAGCGCAAAAGCTTGTTGAGGATATGCGTCGCCGGAAACAAGCGGTAATTAGGATGGTGGATAGATTACCCAAGCGAAGGGTTTTTGTGCAGATTGAATCCAATCCTCTGATTACGGTGGGGCAGAATACCTTTTGGGATAATCTAATTGCTTTGGCTGGGGGAGAAAACATCGCCTCAGGGAAGGCTAGCGGGTATCCCAGGTATAGCCTGGAGGATGTGCTGCTGAGCAAGCCCGAGGTGATAGTGGTTACCTCCATGGTACCCACTGGTGAGGAACACCAGCAGTTGGCCTTTTGGATGAGGTGGGAAGCCATCCCCGCTGTCAGAAATAACAGGGTTTATGTGATCAATCCTGATTTGGTAGACCGTCCAGGCCCCAGAATAATTAACGGGTTAGAAAATCTAGCCCAGATAATTCACCCGGAAGCTTTTATCAGGAAACCTTAAAAAAATTCAGTAGTGTCCGGTTAGGTTTTTGCACAAGCCGCAAAATGCCTTTTATCCCAAGTTGCAACCAAACATATACTACATGGGGAGGGAGGGCTAAAGCCCCCGGGCTTTAGCCCTCCGCTCTTTGGTCGGCCTAAAGACCGACCTACCCGAGTGAGAAATTAGTATCATTTTGAATGCAACTTGGTATTAGTCCTCTCTCCCCTCTGGGGAGAGAGTTAGAGTGAGGGGAAACCCCGGTTTTAAAATCCCCCTCACCTTGATCCTCTCCCCCAAGGGAGAGGAAAAACAAGGAATCTTGTGTTAGAAACTTACCGTAATTATTGGCTTTTACGGCGGGCAAAAACTTGGAGCGGACAACGCTGAAAAAATTAGGATTTTCGTTCAATATCAAGGCAGCCACATGTGGCCATGCGAAAAATTTAACTTAAGGCTAAAAGTTGATATTCCGAGGATTAAATTTTTTAGCATAACACCGAGATCGGGCGAAAAGGCAATTGGGGACTGGTCCCCTTTTTCAAGGTTTCCATCAGTCAACCATGACCATTACCTCAAAATCAGTTGGGCTACGCTGTTTCTTATTGCTAATCTTGCTTGTTTTGTCGGCACTGGGGGCTATTTATTTCGGCCCAGCCAAAATTAATCTACGGGAAATAGTCAGAATATTTCAGCATGGATTAACTGAAACAGAGATACTTAAACCTCAAGTGGTTATCATTTTGTCTATAAGACTGCCGAGGATAATTCTGGCAGGGTTGATCGGCGCTGCCTTGGCTGTTTCGGGCAGCATATTCCAGGCACTCCTCCGAAATCCTCTGGCCGACCCTTATATCCTGGGCATCTCCAGTGGGGCGGCAGTGGGAGCTATCTCAGTAATTGTATTAGGCTATGCTGCCAGTGGGTGGGGCATCCCCCTGTTTTCCTTTGCTGGCGCCTTGTTCACCATCGGGCTGGTATTTTATGTGGCTAAAACGAGGGAAAGAATCAACACTAATACCCTGTTGCTGGCGGGAGTGATCGTCAACTCCTTTTTCTCGGCGGTGATTATGCTGCTACTTTCTATTTCCAGCATGCAGGATTTACACGGAATTATCTATTGGCTAATGGGGGACTTAGGTCAAGCGGATTACAATAAGCTGGTCATAGTTTTGCCCTATATCTTGCTGGGGTCTGGTGCGCTGTACTTATATGCCCCCAAGATAAACCTCCTGCTTCTGGGAGAAGATGAGGCAATGCAGTTGGGGGTGGAGGTTGAGCGGGTCAAGAAGATTCTCTATCTATTGGCATCGCTGGTTACCGGGGCCGCCGTTTCCGTATGCGGGATTATCGGCTTTGTAGGCTTGATAATCCCCCATATAGTCAGGCTTATATGGGGAAATGATTATCGGCTGCTACTGCCCGCCTCATTCCTATTAGGCGGCTCTTTCCTGATAATAGCGGATACGATAGCCAGGACTATCATCTCTCCGGTAGAACTGCCGGTGGGGGTGGTGACCGCTATTTGCGGTACTCCGTTTTTCATCTATCTGCTGAGGAGCCGTAAGGTACTATGAGATGGCTTTAGATCTCAAGGCAAATAATATTTCTTTCAGCTATGGAACCCATTGGGTATTGCAGGATATTTCCTTTGAGGTCAGCGCAGGCGATTTTCTGGGAATCATCGGGCCTAATGGCTCCGGCAAGAGCACCTTGATAAAACTGCTGGATGGTGTCCTGACCCCTCAACAGGGAGATATTCAGCTAAGTGGAGTCAAACTGACTGATCTAACAAGAAGGGAGATAGCCCGGCGCATTGCGGTAGTCTCTCCGGGCTTGTGGCTTAATTTTAGCGTTAATGTTCAGCAGTTGGTGTTGATGGGTAGATACCCTCATTTGGGCAATCTGCGCTTTGAGGGGAAGCGGGATTACCGGATTGCCCGGGAAGCGATGGCTCTTACTGATGTTTCGGACTTAGCTCACCGTTATTTCCATGAGTTAAGCGGGGGGGAAAGGCAACGGGTGCTACTGGCCAAGGCGTTGGTACAACAGCCGGAGCTGTTACTTCTGGATGAACCTACGGTGTATCTGGATATTAATCACACGGTGGATTTTTTTGACTTAATAAAGAAGATGAACCGGGAACAGGGGTTGACAGTGGTGGTAGTCTCCCATGATATAAACCTGGCGGCTGATTATGCCGACCGGATTGTATTATTAAACCAGGGGAGAATTTTCCGCCAGGGTTTTCCTTACGAGGTGATCACTGCTGAGCATATACATACGATTTACGGCAAAAAGGTTTTGGTGGACACTAATCCCACTACTTCCAAGCCCAGGGTTACCTTATTCAGCGACTTGCTTTCCCGGCTAACCAAAGAGGGGGTAAACAACCAGCCAGCTTAAATAATCTTATTGGATGTAGGGAAGACCGGTGAAAGACCGGCACTGCCCCGCAACTGTGATGGGAACGAAATCTGCTAAGAGCCACTGTTTCGGCTGTAACCGGAATGGGAAGGCGCAGAGAGTAGGTAAGCCCTAAGCCAGGAAACCTTGTCCAATAAGCCCATCTAACCCATTTCCGAGGGGAAAAAGGAGGTAGATATTATGAAGATGTCATTCATCCCTCCGTAAAGCCCGGGCCAGTTCAATTCTAATTGGCTTTGGCAAACACTTATTACACTTATTACGGAGGGTTAATGGAATGAAAAAAACATGGATTTTAAGTCTTTTACTGCTAGGTTTGGGTTTTTCCCGAACAGGCTTGGCCGAAGAAATGAAGGAACTGGAACTGGGGGAGGTAGTGGTAACCGCCACCAAGACCGAAAAACAGCTAGAGCAAGTTACCAGCTCAGTAAGCATCATAACCCATGCAGAAATCGAACAAAAAAAGGTGGATACTGTGGCTGGACTGCTACGGGCAATCTGCGGGCTGGATGTGACCCGATCCGGTGGGTCCGGCCAAAATACCTCGGTGCGTCTGCGGGGGGCCAACTCAGGGCACACCCTGGTGCTGGTGGATGGGGTGCAAGTAAACAGCCCCACCTTGGGGAGCTTTGACTTTGCCAATCTTACCGTGGATAACATTGAGCGCATAGAGATAGTGCGTGGTCCACAAAGCACCCTTTATGGATCGGACGCCATGGGCGGGGTAATCAATATAATTACCAGAAAGGGGGCCGGCAAGCCGAGAGTCTCCTTAACCTTTGGGGGAGGAACATACCAGACTTATAGGGAAACAGCTTCCCTTACAGCGGGCAGTGAAAATGTAAATTTCTCTCTGGCTGCCTCCCACCTGGAAACCGAAGGCATATCCGCTGCCAGCGAAGGAGACAGCAACCACGAGGATGACGGCTATACCAATACCACCATCTCCATGAAACTGGGCGCTCAAGTGTTTCAAGATGCCCAGGTAGCGGTGAGCCTGCGCTATATAGATGCTTAATCCGAGTTGGATGCATTTGGAGCGGACGATCCCAACTATGAGCAGGATTCACGGACACTAATCCTGGCTACCAATCTTGACCATTACATTACCGGCTGGTGGGAGCATATACTGAGGTTGCATTTATCGGATAACAATTTGGAATATACCGACCCGGATACTTCCTGGAATAATTTTCAGATTGACACCGCCATCCGGGAAGCCGAGTGGCAGCATAATCTTTACTTGCTGGATGAGGCAGATACTCTGACCCTGGGGGCCGAATATGAGGAGCAGGAAGGGGAAAACCAGGGGGTGTTTGATGAATCCATTATCAACCGGGCGGTGTACATCCAAAATCAGTTAAACCTGCTGGACGAGAGCCTGTTCATTATCGCTGGCACCAGGATTGATGACCATAGCAGCTTCGGCAGCCAGGACACCTACCGGCTGGGCCTGGCCTATCTGCTGAAATCCAGCCATACCAAGTTTAAGGCCAACTGGGGTACCGCTTTCAAGGCTCCCACCTTAAACGATCTATTCTACCAAGACCCCTGGGGGAGCCGCGGCAACCCGGAGTTGAAACCTGAGGAAAGCGAGGGGCTTGACGTAGGGATTGAACAGCGGCTTTGGGAAGATAAAATATTTTTGGGGGCCACTTACTTCTACAACTCCTTCGACAACCTGATTGAATGGGTGGAGTATGCCCCCTGGGCCTGGGAGCCGCAGAATGTGGCTGAGGCTAAAACACAAGGTTGGGAAATAGAGGCGGGCATTAGTCCCATAGATGAGCTTAAGCTGAGCGCCAATTATACTTATACCGACACCGAGGACAAGCAGAGTGGTCATGAATTGCCCCGCCGACCCAGGCATAAGTTTAACCTGAACCTCAATTATCAGCCATGGGAGGCGGTAAACCTCAACCTTAATCTAAACTATGTGGGCCGACGCTGGAATGATGCCGACAACACCGAAAAGGTTGACAGCTACACCAGGGTCGATGTGGCGGCTTACTATGATGTGTGCGACTATGCCCAGTTATTTGGCCGGGTGGAAAACCTGCTGGATGAGGAATACGAGGAGGTATTGAACTACAGCTCTCCTGGCACCTCATTTTATGGTGGGCTTAAAGTAACCTTTTAGGGTATAATATTATGCGTCTGTACCCGAATAATTCGCAGGTACAGCCTGCAGGCATAGCCTGTTTCTTAAGGACGTTGGCTTTATTCCCTTTCTGGTAAGGGATATGGCAAATACGGTCTAAATTTATGAATTATGCAATGCGTGGGGTTTGCAAATGAAAACCGGAGTAATTTTATTGGGTCACGGCAGTAAGCTGGCCGGTGCCAGTCAGGCGATGCTTGATCTGGTCAAGCAGATAAATGAGCAGGGTAAATGGGCATTTGTTGAACCGGCCTTTCTTCAGTTTGAGTGTCCCATCCTGTCGGAGAGTATCAATAAGCTGGCACATGCCGGAGTGGAAAAAATAGTAATTGCAACCTTCTTTCTCCTGGAGGGAAACCATATGCAGCGCGATATCCCCGAACAAGTGGAGCATGAAGCCAAACGACACAAAGGCATACAGTTTGCCTATACCGCTGCATTAGGGCATCATCCGCAAATGGCGGATATTGTCTTAGATCGCATCAAAGAGGTGGCTTGATATGGGTGTAATCATTTTTAAGCCCCAACAGATCGAAGCACAGAGTTTTCAAATAATTGACCGCTTAGTGGGAGATATGAAGCTCCCCCAGCCTCAAGCGGATATTGTAAAACGAGTAATCCATGCCACCGCTGATACCGATTATGCCAGCAATATAATCTTTCACCCTGATTCGATTCACAGCGGCTTGAAGCTTCTTCGGGGGGGTAACAACATCATAACCGATGTGAACATGTTAAAGGCCGGTATAAATAAAAACATGCTGGAGCGCTGTGGGGGTAAAGTCAGGTGTAGCATAAGCACAAAGCGAGTGAGGGCAAAAGCAGGGCAATGGGGTATAACCAGGGCCGCGGCGGCCATGAGACTTCTGGGGCATGAGCTTGACGGAGCCTTAGTAGCGGTGGGTAATGCGCCTACCGCCTTGCTGGAACTATGCCGCCTTATGGAAGAAGAAAAAATCATCCCGGGCTTGATTGTGGGGGTACCGGTAGGCTTTGTGGGAGCCGTTGAATCAAAGGCCAAATTGATGGATTTCCATATACCATATATCACTAACATTGGCCGTAAAGGCGGCAGTTCGGTGGCCGCTGCAATTGTAAACGCTTTATTGAAGCTAGCGCTTAACCTGATCTATTCATAAACTCAGACTAGATTCGCCCATAACAATACCCGAATTTTTCGGGTTAAAGGAGAAAATGTAAATGAAAAGTAAGCTTCTCTATATACTTGCCGCACTATCAGGAATGCTGATAGCTCTGCCCGAACCGGCCTTTGCGATGCACATCTCTGAAGGCATCCTGCCATTGGGCTGGGCGCTCACCTGGTATTTGGTGGCGGCTTTATTCGTAGGCTGGGGGCTGATTATTATCAAACAAAGGTTACTTCGTTTCCCTCAGTATAAGCCGCTGCTGGGGCTGATGGGGGCGGCGGTATTCGTAATCTCCTGCCTGCCTATTCCAGTACCGATAGTCGGCAGCTGTTCTCATCCATGCGGTACGGGTCTGGCGGCGATACTTATCGGCCCGCTGGCCAGTATTGTGGTAGCGGCAGTAGCCCTGCTGATTCAGGCTTTGTTCCTGGCGCATGGAGGCTTGAGCACCCTGGGTGGTAATATTTTATCTATGGGAGTTGCCGGTTCATTGGCGGGTTGGTTTACGTATATTGGCCTTAAACGCCTTAAAGTGCCTATGGCTGTGGCTGCATTTATTGCCGGTTGTATGGCCGATTGGGCCACATACGCCACCACTGCGGCTGAATTGGCTTTAGGATTAGCTGATCCCGGGGGGGCCGGTAAGTTGTTTAGCGCCATTTGTATGGCCTTCGCACCTACCCAGATACCGCTGGGGATTTTAGAGGGTTTCATCACTATGGGAGTAGTGGTTTTCGTAAAAAACCGGCGGCCGGAAATACTTGATTTAAGTTTGACCTGCCATAAAACAGCGGGGGTTAGCGCATGAAACGTTTTATAATGCTTTGCTTAATCGCTGCAAGTTGTTTTTTCCTCATGGCTCCTGTTTTATCCCCGGCTGCTGAAAAATCCTGGGATGGAGTGGATGTTCTGGTGGTGGAGAAATATGCCGAAGCAGCCGGCAGACCGGCACGGGAGCCGTATATCAATACCGACCAGGGGGATTTACTGTTATTTGTATTTGCCATGGCCGGTGTAATCGGGGGATTTACCATGGGGTATTACTGGCGGGATTTGTTCGGTTCTAAAGCATCGGCTGTATCCTGTTTGAGCAAGAAGTAAATGAACGCCTTACACCCTTTACCCTCGAATAAGCTGAGAAATAGTTACTGGGTACAGTTAGATGCCAGGTGCAAGTTGTTTTTTTGCCTGGCGATGCTGTTTCTGGTTTTACTTAACCGGGGCGGTTACTTCCCGTGGCTGGTTACTGCCTGGTGCTGGCTGGTCTTAGTTTCAAGCGGGGTATCTTTTAAAATAATTATAAAACGTTTGTCTTTCCCTCTTTCACTTGCGCTGTTGGTATTATTGCTCAAAGCGCTGACACATGGTGCTACCCCGTTATTTACTGCTTCCTGGTTTGGTCATAAAATCACCGCATATCATGAAGGCTTTAACCAGGGGGGAGTGATAGCCTTGCGCATGATGGGGGGGGCGAGTTTAATTCTGTTTCTAACCTTCACCACACCCATACCGCAGCTACTAAGCGCCGCTCGATGGCTTAAGCTGCCGCATTTATTGATTGAACTTACTACGCTGACCTATAGCTACATATTTCTATTTCATGAAACAGCGCTCAGTATCTCTGAGGCGCAGAAGGTTAGATTGGGTTATGCGGGTTTTGGGCGCAGCCTGCGCTCCATATCCAGCCTTATCGGCAGCATATTTATTCAGGCGTATGATCAATCCCAGCGCACCTATGAAGCCATGTTGGTGCGAGGATATAGCGGGCAGATAAGCTGGCCCGCTGCCGCCGGTTCCCGAAAAAAATCGGCCGCAGATGCCGCAGCATTAAGTCTCTGGGCCGCCGGGCTTTATGCTGTGAATTTGATTATGGTATTTACATTCTAGGCCGAGAAAAATTATGCTGAACATAAAAAATCTTTCCTATACCTACCCCCACGGGGCTACCGCCTTATGCGGAATAGATCTGAGTCTGCAAAAGGGAGGGGTGTTGGCCCTTTTAGGCGCCAATGGATCCGGTAAAACCACCCTGCTGAAACAGATTGCGGGCCTGCTAAAACCAAACCAGGGGAGTATCCACTTAAACGGCGAGGATGTAAGCCGCTATAAACAGAAGGATTTATATGCCACGCTGGGGCTTGTCTTCCAAGACCCCCATGACCAATTGTTCTGTACCGAGATAGGCCAGGAGGTAGCCTTCGGCCCCCATAATCTGGGACTGAATGCCGCCGAAGTAAAGCGCAGGGTGACACTTGCTTTAAAGCAGGTCGGGTTAGCCGGTTATGAGGATAAAGCGGTGGCCGCCTTAAGCTTTGGGCAAAAGAAACGCTTATGCCTGGCGGGGGGGTTGGCTATGCAGCCTGAGCTGTTGCTGCTGGACGAGCCTACCGGCGGACTGGATCCGCTAGCCGAATCATCCGCTATGCGACTATTGCGGTCAATAAATAACGACCGGGGAATAAGCCTTCTGGTGGCGACTCATCAGGTGGATATGGTGCCCTTATTCGCTGATCGGGTGTGTTTGTTGCGCCAGGGACAACTGGTTGCAGAAGGGACTATGACTGAGATTCTATCGAATCCGGAGCTAATGCGGGAAGCCGGATTGCGGCTGCCCAGAGTTACCCACTTACTTGAAATTTTGAACAAACACGATGGATGTCCGATAGACAAACTTCCCTTAACAATCGGCCAGGCACGGCAGAGGATAATGGAACTGGCTGCTGACAAAAAACCAGCCGGTGGCCAGCCACCGGCTGGACTAATCACGGCAAAGCCGTTACTGCTAACGTCGCCCCCTGCCGTCTAGGGTCTATGACCCTATAGACGGTAGCGGAGGCTTACCAAATGGGCCAACTTAAAACTATAGAATACTCACCAGACGGCTTACGGCGCGGTTATACCACCGGCACCTGCGCTACTGCTGCTGCCAAGGCAGCGGCTTTGATGCTCATTCAGGGTAAGCCGTTAGATAAGGTCGATATACTCACTCCCGGTGGGACAGCGCTTACACTTGAGGTCAAGGATCAGCAGTTTGGAGAAAGCATGGCAAGCTGCGGCGTGGTTAAGGATAGCGGGGATGATCCCGATATTACCAACGGCATAACCATCTATGCTAAAGTGCAGCAGACTATAACAGCCGGAATAACGATAAAGGGCGGCGAGGGTATCGGCATAGTTACCAAACCCGGGCTGCAGGTAGCCGTTGGTGAACCGGCCATCAATCCCGTACCGCTTCAGATGATAACTCAGGCCGTGGCGCAAATCTGGCCCGCCGCAAGAGGCATAGAGGTGACCATCAGCGCACCCCAGGGCAAACATCTGGCCCGGAAAACCTTTAACCCCCGTTTGGGGATTGTTGGCGGTATTTCCATCCTGGGCACCACCGGCATTGTTGAGCCGCGTTCAGCAGATGCCTATAAGGTATCGCTTGCACTGGCGCTTAATATGGCGCTGGCCGCAGGTGAAAAAAATCTGGTACTGGTACTGGTACCAGGCAACCTCGGTGAAGGCTTTGCCCGTCGCCATTATGTTCTAGGCCCGCAAGAAGTAGTTCATATGGGCAATCAGGTTGGCTTTATGCTCGATGAATGCAGGAAAAAGGGAGTTACGCAAGTAATTCTGCTGGGGCATATCGGTAAACTGGTGAAGGTGGCCGCCGGTATATTTGACACCAGCTCTAGAATAGCCGATGCCCGCCTGGAAACTATCGCATACTATGCGAAACAGCTTGGCGCAAATCAAGAGCTCATAAATCAGCTGCACAAATTATCGCTGGCCGAGGCTGCAATTCCACTGCTAAAGCAAGCCGGATTAGCAGAAGTATTTAATATTATCGCCCAAGCGGTAACAAAGCAGGCTACAAAACATGTAGCCGGGAAGGTACAAATCGGCTGTCAACTGTATTCCTTAACTGGAGAACTGCTGGGCCAGGATAACGTGGCTTGCATGTGGAGCAAAGAGAAATGCCGGACAAAGTCTATATAGTGGGAGTAGGCCCCGGCTCACCGGAGTACCTGTTACCCATCGCAAAAAAGATCATCGAGCAGGCCGAGGTTTTAGTCGGCGGGCGTAGATTACTAAAAGAGTACGCTGCGGCCGATCAGGAACAGGTGCTTGTCAACGCCGACCTGACAGCGGTTGATACGTATATAAAGGC
>JAJRUU010000192.1 GCA_024277605.1 bacterium | reverse complement strand
TATCCCGTAAATCTCCTCAAAACGCATCTTCCTGACCTCCTGTAGCAACTCTGTTCGTCTCATGGCTCCTCCTCTTAAGGAGAACCATAAACCGGACAATTCACGTGTTACAACTCCGGACAGTTTACTTGTTCCTAACAGGTATTCATTTTTGCCCTTGACTTCACGAAGTAAAAAAATTATAATTTATGGGTTGTAACATAAGCTTATTAAATATACATAAAGTGCTACTTACTTTAACACATGTGCGGATGAAGAATGCCAACTAAAAAACCAGACACAAGTAATCAATTTATTTCCCAATATCGAGAAGCCAGCAGTCAAAAAATAAAAGAACTTATAAAATGGCTGCGGGCCAGGGATAATTTAACCCAGACCGAATTTGCCAAGAAAGTGGAAATAAATAGATCATTAATCTGTCAATATGAATCGGGTGAACGGCAGCCCTCTTTAGAGTCAATTATTAAATTAGCCATGTATTCCGGGCAATCTATGGATTCTATAGTGGGTCTTGGCGAAGCCAAGCATAAGCTCAACAAGGGAGAAGAAAAGATAATCAGAACCCTTCGTAAAATGTCAGCCGGACATGAGTTAACGGTAAAGAAAGAAAGTACTGAAGATCAGGACATAGCCGATAACCTTATTGCGGTAAAACAGACCGTTAAGATTTAAGGGTACCTTTAATAGAGAGACAAAGTACACGTATGTTACGGTTTTCTGTATTGTTACTATATCCCTCAAGAAGAGAATATGTAGCCAGTTAGGCTCCTAGCATGATGCTAAATTTCATTATACCGCCCCAAATTGCCGAAACAAGCTATTATATGGAGCGGATTTCCATTAAATTAGCCAATTTATTTGGCGTATTTGCTGATATACTATTATTTCTGTTTATTGTTATCCTTTTTTGCTCACTTCTGTTGTGGATTATGTTGCCAATAATTGAATTTAGAAAAAAAACCCTGTTAAACAAAATACATGCTCAACTTGTTGATAATTATGAAGAACTGCGCTCAATTAACCGGTGTCTGTCCGATCTGACAGCCACCACGGAAGAAACTAAAGATTAATGTTTATTTTTTAGTCGAGGAATTTTATACCATGTATCAGCCAGCAATAGCCAGCCTAACCAGGGGTACGTCAAACATATTTTCAAAGACTTTTATGCTTTGTATTTTTTTGCTTTTGATGTTTTGTAGTTGTAGCGACATCATTATTAGAGATACTGACGGTAAGAACAGCCAATTCGGGGCAAGTTATAAGGTAATGATAACCACTGACCCTCCCAACAGCAGACTGGTTGTAGAATCAATGGGCACCCGTCAGTTAAGGAGCGCTACTTCTCCAGCCGAATTCACCTATAACCCGAAACCCGGTATGCCTACAGTAGTAAGCGTCTCCAAAGAGGGTTACGTAGCGAAAAAAGTACGGCTGACTCCTGAGATGGATCATCTGCATGTGGTCTTAGAAAAAGCTCCCATGCTTCCCTTTGATTTTGGCGGCGGCGGTTTGGGAGGGGGTATGGGCAGACCTACTTTTGAGGATATTCCAGGCATGGGAACATCTTCCGACGATAATTCGGGGGAGGAATAGCCGGGATCCGGTCTCCCAGACACACCATGCTTACCGTAATCAATTTCCCCTAACAGCTAATGCGAATGCAGGAATAATTTGTAATGCCAAGCAAATTTACACTTAAGATATTTATTTTCTGTAGCCTCTTTTTATTAATTCCAAAGCCAGGCTCTGTTCTTGCCTATCAGGTGAAGCTGGAATATTGTTCGAAAATAACCCAAGACACTGTAACGCCGGATGGAATATACTACCAAGTTGTCATGCGTCTCAATGCCCCTAAATCGGTGATGAGAGAGATTAACTATGTCAACTATCAACTGGAAGGCTCCTTTTATCGAAAATCTATTGTGGTTAGTTCCAAAGCCCATAATTTTCAGTTGACGGTTGACGCACTCTCTCACTTTTACGTTAACGCCCAAGTGCATTTTGCCGAGGGAAATAATACAACTGTCACTAAATACATAATACTTGGCGCTAAAAAAACATCTTTTGCCCCAGCACACCAAGTGTCCATTAGTCACGAGGTCTTAAAAACACCCACCGGCCAGAATCAGAGTAAAAAGTATACGGTTGCATTATTTTTGGAGGGATCCGCTGATGAGCTGGCCCAAGTTGATAAGATAGAATATTATTTTCCCAGTTCCTTTTCCAAGGCGCCAATCCCGGTTTACGGTCCATCCCCTGATTTTGAACTTCAGCTGGAGCTTACCCAGCAATCATCTATACAAGCATATGTTTATTTCAAGGACGGCACCGTAACCGAATTAGTACGTTTTGTGTACTTTAAATACTATTAAAATTATATTGCTGATTAACACCTTGTATTATGTTTAAAAATCAAATATTATTATACTGAGGGAATGTGATTAGGAACAGCGAAAAATATTTGATTAAAACAGGGGAGCTGCCAAAATGAAAAAAGGCGTTTATATATTGCCCAATTTAATTACCATGGGCAATATATTTTGCGGATTTTATGCTATCGTAGCGGTGTTGAAGGGGTCTTACGAATATGCAGCAATAGCTATCCTGGTATCCGGGATATTAGATGGTTTGGATGGCTGGGTAGCTCGAATGACAAATTCCGAGAGTCGCTTTGGTATCGAGTTTGACTCATTAGCGGATGTGTTGTCTTTCGGATTAGCTCCAGCTTTATTGGTTTATTCCTGGGCTTTAATGCCATTAGGCAGGATTGGTTGGTCAGCGGCCTTTTTGTTTGTCATCTGCGGCGCATTGCGTTTGGCTCGATATAATGTGCAATGTTCCAACTCAGAGAGCAAATATTTCACCGGTTTGCCCATTCCAGGGGCTGCCGGGATGATTGCTTCGCTGGTTATTTTATATAGCCACTTTAAACTGAGTCCTCCTTCGCCTATGCTTATTATTTTACTTACCTATATGCTGGCTTTTTTAATGGTCAGTACAATGAAATTCCGCAGCATCAAGGAAGTGCATTTAAAAAAACGTAGGCCATTCAGCATGTTAGTGGCTGCGTCTCTGTTGTTGTTTATTCTGGCAGCTGAACCACAGTTAATGTTGTTTATAATATTTGGCGTATATATCTTATCAGGTATTGTAGAAAGTGTCTTTTGTCATTTATTAAATCACTTGCCGCAACGTATAAAACATAAAACTACCGGCCAGCGTTAAACCAGCAGATTTCGTATCTGAGCTTAAAATACTGTGGGGCGGATAAGCTATTCCGCCCTTTTATTTAATACATGGAACATCATGAAAAATCGAATAATAATTTTTGATACCACTTTGAGAGACGGAGAGCAGTCTCCAGGCGCCAGCCTCAATATTGCTGAAAAGTTGCAAATTGCGCATCAACTGGCCAAGTTGAAAGTAGATATAATCGAGGCTGGATATCCCATGGCATCAGAGGGAGATTTCCAGGCGGTAAAAACCGTGGCTAAAGAAATTTCAGGAATTACTATTGCCGCCTTGGCCCGCGCTATGCCCAAGGACATAGATATGGCCTGGGAAGCGGTAAAGTATGCAAAACGTCCTCGAATCCATACCTTTATCGCTACCTCCGATATTCATTTAAAGTATAATCTGAAGCGCACCAAGGCAGAGATAATGAAGACAGCGGTAGCGGCAGTAAAGCATGCCAAGAGCTATACGCCGGATGTGGAATTCTCGGCCGAGGACGCCACCCGTTCAGACAGGGATTTCTTAACTGAAATCGTAGCGGCGGTAATTGACGCCGGGGCTACAACAGTAAACATTCCGGATACTGTAGGCTACAGCATTCCGGCTGAATTTGGCGGTTTGATTGAAGAGCTGTACCGGCGGGTAGGTAACATTGACAAGACTATTCTCAGTGTTCACTGTCATAATGATTTGGGCTTAGGGGTAGCTAATTCACTGGCGGCAATCAGCGCCGGGGTGCGCCAGATAGAATGTACTATAAACGGTCTGGGAGAACGGGCGGGCAATGCTTCCCTGGAGGAAGTGGTTATGGCGCTGAAAACCAGGCATGATCTGTTTGCACCTAACACTCAGATCAACACCAGAGAAATATACAAAACCAGCCGTATGGTAAGTAATCTAACCGGGATGATGGTTCAGCGGAATAGAGTCATTGTGGGAGAAAATGCCTTTGCCCATGAAGCAGGTATCCATCAGGATGGATTCCTGAAAGAAAAAACGACTTACGAAATCATGACTCCCGAATCTATCGGCTTGGCCCAGAGCCAGCTTGTGCTTGGTAAGCATTCGGGACGGCATGCCTTCAGAGACCGGCTCAACAATCTTGGATACAATCTGAATGAAGAGAAACTGAATAAGGCATTTATCCTATTTAATGAGTTAGCCGATAAAAAGAAGGAAATTTTTGACGAGGATTTGATGACCCTGGTTGACGATGAGGTCTTGATCATACCGCAGCGCTTTACCTTAAAGCATTTGCATATCGAAAGTGGCAGCAACGAAGTACCGCAAGCTACGGTGGAATTGCGCTGTCTGGATGAAGTGCTCAAGGAAAACGCTTCTGGAGACGGCCCGGTAGATGCGGTATTCAAAGCAATCGACCAGCTAACCCAAATCCCAGGTAAACTACTGGATTATTCAGTACGCTCTATCACCCGCGGCAAGGATGCCATTGGTGAGGTCAGAGTAAAAATAGGACTGGATGATAAGCGCGAGGTATTCGGCAAAGGCGTCTCCACCGACATTATTGAAGCCAGCGCCAAGGCTTATTTGCACGCCATCAATCGAGCCATATACGAACGGGAGAAGGGTTAGCATAGCACAAGGACTTTATGGTAGAATATAAATGAAGCAAGTTGGGAGGTAATAGTGAAGAGCTACAATTATACTGTTTTATTTGAACCGCTGGAAGAAGGCGGATACAATGTTATAATTCCAGCTATTCCAGAGATTTGTACCTTCGGAGCTACTATAGAAGAAGCCAGGGAAATGGCTAAAGATGCTATTCGGTGTTTCTTGGAGAGTGCGCTAAAAACAGGCGAACCCATTCCCACAGATGTTGAACCAGCTAAAGAACGATTAGCGGTTGCGGTTTAGCTCCGAAGGATTATAATGGCTCTCCTGGTGGTTAAACCAAAACAACTTATTAAATCCCTGAAAAAAGTTGGGTTCTATATACATCATCAGTCTGGCAACCATGCCCGCTTACTGCATAAGACTAAACCAAATTTAAGAGTTACGGTTCCAATTCACTCCAAAGACATACCAAAAGGAACCTTGCACAGAATCCTAAAACAAGCAGATCTAACTAAAGAAGAGTTTATTGACTTAATGTGAGCATAGAAAAGTTATGGTTTGTATAAAACATTATTGGAAACTATAAACATGCCTAAGAAAAAAGAACCCCTTCCAGAACACTTTAACAGCGATGAAAAAGCGGGTGCGTTTTGGGATACTCACGGGGCAAGTCTGTGAATAATGCGGGATGGCAGGTTGCTTAAACATAAAAATCCCAACCTTAAGGTAATTAAAAAAATGACTATTACTGAAAAAATACTGGCGGCGCACACCGATAAGACGGAAGTGGCGCCGGGTGAGTTTATCGAGGCTAAAGTCGATCTGGCGCTGGGCAATGATATTACCGCCCCGATTGCCATTGATGCTTTTGAAAAATCAGGAAAAAAAGAGGTGTTTGACCGCAGGCGTCTGGTGCTGGTGCCTGATCATTATGCCCCTAACAAAGATATAGCCTCAGCAGAGCAATGCAATATACTGCGCAAATTCGCCCATAAGCAGCAACTGGAATACTACTTTGAGGTAGGCCGCATGGGGGTGGAACATGCCTTACTTCCTGAACAGGGACTGGCGCTCCCCGGTGATTTAATCATCGGCGCTGATTCGCACACCTGCACCTATGGGGCACTGGGAGCCTTCTCCACCGGCGTCGGCAGCACTGATCTGGCAGCGGTTATGATCAGTGGGCGATTGTGGTTTAAGGTACCTGAAAGTTTGAAGTTCAACTGCTACGGCAGCTTGCCCAAATGGACTACCGGCAAGGATATAATTTTATATATAATTGGACAAATCGGAGTGGAGGGCGCACGATACATGGCCATGGAATTTGCCGGTGAAGCCATCCGCCAGCTCCCGATTGACGATAGGCTCTCTATCTGCAATATGGCTATTGAAGCTGGCGGCAAAAACGGTATTATCGAACCCGATGAAAAGACCGAGGACTATGTTTCGGGCCGGGCTAAGCGGCCTTATAAAATACATAAAAGCGATCCCGATGCCAAATACGCTAAAGTTTATGATTACGATATGTCTAGCTTAAAACCCATGGTAGCCTGCCCGCATCTGCCGTCAAATGTAAAACCGGCGGATCAACTGGGCGATATAGCCATCGATCAGGTGGTTATCGGTTCCTGCACCAATGGCCGCATTACTGATTTAAGATTGGCAGCCCAGGTGATAAAGGGGCACAAGGTGCATCCCAAACTGCGCTTGATTGTCATTCCAGCCACCCAGGCAATATATAAGCAAGCGCTGACAGAAGGGCTGCTGGAGACCTTTCTGGATGCCGAAGCGGTAGTAAGCACCCCCACCTGCGGCCCATGTTTGGGCGGACATATGGGCATCCTGGCTGAGGGTGAACGCTGCCTGGCAACCACCAACCGCAACTTTGTGGGCCGTATGGGGCACTTAAAGAGTGAGGTGTACCTGTGCAATCCGGCGGTAGCCGCCGCCAGTAGCATAGCTGGACATATTGTCGACCCGAATGGGGCATAGTCCCTTTTCTTAAATAACATAAGCTACCGGCTCATTCATGGCTTTAGCCCTTCATGTAATTTTTTAATAGGTCGAACAATAAAATGAAAGCTGACGAGAAAACACGAGACATCATATTTTCGCTGGTGGACAAGATAAAAAAGAACTATCAACCGGAAAAGATTATCCTTTATGGTTCATATGCCTATGTAAAGCCGCATGCGGAAAGCGACATCGATTTTTTAATTATCAAAGATACCCCGGAACGGGCAATCGAGCGACGGGTTAATGTGCAGCGCATTGTGGATATCCGGGATGCTTCCTACCCCTCATTCTGTCCCTTGGTGGTTACCCCTGATGAGTTAAAAAATCGGCTGGAAATCGGTGATCATTTTTTTGAGAAGATCATGACTGAGGGCGAGGTACTCTATGGGCATTAGAGAATCGCGCTATCCGGAGGATTGGATGGATAAAGCCAGAAAAGACTTACGGCGAGTGGAAATATTGCTGGCAGCCGATGATACCGAAGGCGCCGGATTTCATTTACAGCAACTGGTAGAAAAATCAATCAAGGCTTACTTACTGGCTAAGGGCTGGCGGCTGGAACGCACGCACGATCTGGTGAAGCTGCTAAATTCAGCCATACATTATTATAAGGCAAAGTTTGAAAAATACCGCAGCCTATGTCAGCAGGCCACTGAATACTACTTTGAAGAGAGATATCCAATCTTTAACGCCACCTCCCCTACTAAAGATGAGATTAGCTGGGGGCTAAGTAAGGCCAAAGAGTTATTGACTGAGGTAGAAGCTGTGCTGGCGGATTAGGTATTCCTGTGATTCTATATAACAAGGAGCAAGCATGATTCTTAACGGTAATGCCCATAAATATGGGGATGACATAAATACGGATGAGATTATTCCGGCCAAGTTTCTAAATACCATCGACCCTGTGGTACTAGGACAGAATTGCATGACCGGGCTGGATGAAGAGTTTCCCAAAAATGTTAAAGCCGGTGATATCTTGGTTGCGGGTAGAAATTTTGGTTGTGGTTCATCCCGCGAACATGCACCGATAAGTATATTAGGGGCTAAAGTAGGTGCAGTCATTGCCAAGAGTTTTGCCCGCATATTTTTCCGCAATTGCGTTAATATCGGACTGCCTATACTGGAATGCCCTGAAGGTGCCGACAAGATAAAAACCGGGGATAAGCTGGGGCTGGATGTAGAGGCCGGAATCATCAAGGACGTCTCCGCAGGTGAAAGCTATAACACCACCCCCCTACCCGCTTTCATGCAGAACATCATCGCCAGCGGGGGGCTGCTCAATTACGTAGCCAAGAGCGCTTAGATTCGATATTTCGGCTTGAGGACAGGCCGAAACATAGATTTACTATGGTGATAACCGAGACAATAAATAAAGATATGTAACAAAGGAGCATACATGTACAAGATAGCAGTGTTACCGGGAGACGGTATCGGCCCGGAGGTAGTCAGGGAGGGGTTGAAGGTGCTGCTGGCGGCAGCCGATGTCTGCGGCTTTGAATATGAAACCCATGATTACGATTTCGGCGGTGAGCGATATTTGAAAACCGGCGATATATTGCCTGATTCAGCAATAGAAGAGTTTCGCCAGTTCGACGCCATATACCTGGGCGCTATCGGCCATCCCGATGTAAAGCCCGGCATATTGGAACGCGGTATTCTACTTAAAACCCGTTTCGAGCTGGATCAATATATAAACCTGCGCCCCATTAAATTATATCCCGGGGTGGAAACACCAATAAAAGACAAGGGGCCGGAGCATATTGATTTCGTAGTGGTGCGGGAAAACACCGAGGGCATGTATGCCGGTCTGGGCGGTAATTTCAAGGTTGGTACCCCGGATGAGATAGCCGTACAGGAGATGATCTGCACCCGCAAGGGGGTGGAGCGTTGTGTACGCTACGCCTTTGAGCTTTGTCGAGCTAGAAATAAAAACAATACCCTGCACTTGGTGGATAAGGCCAACGTGCTAACCTATGCCTTTGGCTTATGGCGGCGGGTATTTGCCGAGGTGGCTAAAGAGTATAGCGATATTAAGCCCGATTACGCCTTTGTGGATGCTACCTGCATGTGGATGGTGAAGAATCCGGAGTGGTTCGATGTTATCGTAGTTGAAAATATGTTCGGCGATATTATTACCGACCTGGGCGCTATGATCCAGGGCGGTATGGGGGTAGCCGCATCGGGCAACATCAATCCTGAGGGGGTGTCCATGTTTGAACCGATTCATGGCTAGGCCCCTAAATATACCGGCAAAAATGTCATTAATCCGATGGCCGCTATCTGCGCCGTGCAGATGATGCTCAATCATTTAGGCGAGAAACAAGCCGCCAAAAAGGTGGAGCAGGCCATAATCAACGCCTTGGGTAGTGGTAAAATGAAAGATCTATCTCCCCGCAGCGGATTAAAAACATCGGAAATCGGGGATATGATAGTCGGTTTAATCAAACAAAAATGAGCGACATAAGCCATATAATTCAGCAAGTTGCTATCTACGCCCCACCTGTTTTGCTAGCCATTACAGTACATGAGTTCAGTCATGGCTGGGTAGCTGATAGATTAGGCGACCCCACTGCCCGCATGGCGGGCCGGTTGACCCTAAATCCTTTAAAACATCTGGATCTAGTAGGCACTTTGGTGTTTGTGATAACCCGCATGATCGGTTGGGCTAAACCGGTACCGGTAAATCCGCATAACTTAAAAAACCCCCAGCGGGACATGCTGTGGGTTTCCCTGGCCGGTCCTGGCTCAAACTTTCTCGTAGCCTTGGCAAGCGCTTTTTTATTTCATAGCCTTAAAGGTATGACCATTTCCGGTTCAATAAGCAGTGGAATTTTGATACCGTTGTTTTATATGGCCCAGATCAGTGTCAGTATAAATATTGCGCTGGCAATTTTTAACTTAATTCCCATTCCCCCGCTGGACGGCAGCAAAATTTTAATGGGGCTCTTGCCGCCGGCACAAGCCATAAGCTATGCCAGACTTGAACCGTATGGCTTTGTAATTTTGCTGGTATTGATCATGACCGATGTCTTCGATGTGGTGCTTTTCCCTGTTATTATGGGAGCAATTCATCTTTTTCTGGGGAGTTAGGTAATGCGCATCCTATCCGGCATACAACCATCGGGCAAACTGCACCTGGGAAACTATTTCGGCGCCATAAAGCAGCATATGCATCTGCAGCATGATAATCAGGCGATTTATTTTATCGCTGATTATCATGCGCTGACCACCGTGGGAGACCCTCAGGCGCTTAGAGAAAACACCCTGAATGTGGCGCTTGATTACCTGGCGCTGGGACTAGATACCCAAAAAACCATATTTTTTAAGCAATCCGATGTACCCCAGGTAACCGAGCTGGCCTGGATCCTCTCCAGTCTCACCCCCATGGGATTGTTGGAACGTTGTCATTCCTATAAAGATAAAATAGCCCACGGCATCTTCCCCAATCATGCGATTTTTGCCTACCCGGTGCTCATGGCGGCGGATATTTTAATCTATCAATCTGAGCTGGTCCCGGTTGGTAAAGATCAAAAGCAGCACATCGAGGTAACCCGCGATATCGCCTTAAAATTCAATAGCCGGTATGGTGAGATATTTACCCTGCCCAAAGAACTCATTGTGGAAGAACATGAGGTAATTCCCGGCATTGACGGGCAGAAGATGAGCAAGAGTTATAATAACACCATCGGCATATTTGAATCTGAAAAAAGTATTAAGCGCAAGGTAATGAGCATGGTTACCGACTCAAAAACAGTAGCTGAACCCAAGGATCCTGATCAAAGTAATCTGTTTGCGCTGTATAGCTTATTTGCCGATCCCGATGAGCGGGAAGCCATGGAACAGAAGTTCAGGGCCGGTGGTACCGGTTACGGAGCAGTAAAAAAGGAGTTGTTTCAAAAAATAATCGACTATTTCGCCCCCTACCGTGAGATGCGAAAGGAATTTGAAAACAGTCTTGATAATGTTGAGCGAATTTTAACCGAAGGCGCCCAAAAAGCGGCGGAGATTGCCGGAACTACTCTAAACAAAGTAAAACAGGCAATAGGCGTATTGTTCTAATACCAAGTTGCAATCAACATATACTAATTTATCACTCGGGTAGGTCGGCCTTTAGGCCGACCAAAGAGCGGAGGGCTAAAGCCCGGGGGCTAAAGCCCTCCCTACCCATTTAGTATATGTTGATTGCAACTTGGTATTACAAGTACTCCTCTAACCCCTTATTCTTCAGCATATCCACCATTTGCTTAATATCCTGGGCCCGATCAGCATCACAGACCAACAATACATCCTCAGTCTCTACAATGATTATGTTTTCCAGACCAATGGTGGCTACCGGTTTATGGGGTGAATGCAGGATTATGTTTTTGCTATCCAACCCCAGGTGCTCTCCCAGGGTTACATTGCCATTATCATCCGCCGGTAATACCTCCCGCAAACTGGTCCAGCTGCCCACATCGTTCCAGCCCAAATCCCCTTTTACCACTACCGTATTAGAATATTTTTCCATAATGCCATAGTCGATGGAGATGGAAGGTAAACGCGGGTAAACACCAGCCAGGCTTGATTCTTGCTGCGGGATACCTAGGGCAGGCTCTATGCCGAGCAGTGGTTTATAAATATCCGGCAGGTGGCGCTCTAAGGCGGCCAATATAACTTCACTGCGCCATACGAAAATACCGCTATTCCATAGAGCGCCTGCAGCCACATATTTTTTAGCCTTGGCAAATTCCGGCTTTTCAGTAAAGGCTTTTACTTTGTATGCCTTAAGCCTAGCTAAAGGCGCTATCTCATCCGCCAGCAAAATATAGCCATAACCGGTATGCGGAGAGCGCGGTTCTACCCCCAGGGTTACTAAACAATCGTCGGCGTTGGCTAATGAAGCCGCCATAAGCAGCGCTTGCTTAAATTCATCGGTATGCTGAATTAAATGATCGGCAGGCATAACCGCCATTACAGCTTTCGGGTCTAATTTTTTAAGATATAAAGCGGCCAGGGCGATGCAGGGGGCGGTATTACGCCCAACCGGCTCCACTAAGATGTTTTGAGTGGGGATTTGGGGTAGTTGTTGCCGGATGGCATCAGCCTGGCTTGCGGCGGTTACCACCAGTATGCGTCGAGGTGGGATAAGACCAGCCAGCCGGTGCACCGTCTGCTGAACAAGACTCTGCTCACCTGCCAGGCTGATTAATTGCTTTGGGTATTTGACCCGGCTTAAAGGCCAGAAACGGGTGCCTGACCCCCCTGCCATTATTACCGCATATAGTGAATTATTTGCCGATTTAGTATTGATTACTTTCCTCTTCCCGTTCCAGTATATTGCCGACAATACGTTCTATCTCTTTTGCCGGAGATGAATCTGGAGATTGCAGCAATAAGGGGGTCATGGTCTTTACCGATTTACGTATTATTTGATCGACATAGACACAGCCAACTAAATCTACGCCGATATTCAAATATTTCTCAGCTACCAGCTTTACAGCTCCCACGCTTTCCTGCTCATCCTGCGTGGTGAGCATATTAACAATTATCTGAGGCCTGAAGTCATTCAGGAGACGGCAGAAATTATACTTAATGTCTCCGTTTTCACTTTCCAGCTTATCAACCAGCTGCGCCATGGATTCAATGCTTCTTACACTTTTTGGTTTTCCCAACTCCCGCAGGAGTTCACAAACAAAGTCATTTCTTCTGATATATACCCGGGTCAACTTCCGAAACAAAGCGGTTTTGATAAACCCATACGCATTTTGAATAGAAGTAGGATCAGGAGTAACAACTACCAGGCGTTCATCAGCTACCGAGAAGAAATCTAATACATCATAGGAAGTACCCGCACCCAGATCCAACAAGATATAATCAACATCCAGTCTGGATAAGTGGTTAATAACTTTAAGTTTTTGTACGTATCTAGGATTAGCCAAGCCCAAAATAGCGCTTGCGCCACTGATTAATTTTAGATTCTCAACCCCCACATTCTGCATTATTTCTTCTAATGACTTTCGTTTACCCAGAAAATCATTTAGCGTATATTTAGCGGCCCTCAATCCAAAGACAATATGCAGGTTGGAACCGCCCAGATCGGCATCTACCAATACCACTCTATTGCCCATGCGGGCCAGGGCAATCGCTAAATTAGCGGTGATAACAGTTTTGCCTACCCCCCCCTTTCCTCCACCTACAGCCCAGATTTTTTTACCAATCATGTTTAAAAGTCCCGTACAATTAGCTGCTTAATCACCAGTTAAAGGGAGTATTCTTTAAACTTCCTAACTTAACATCCCGACATAACAACGCATTTTTGAGTATATCATTTATTCGCCCAACTGCCAAGCAAATATTTAGCTGCAAATCCGTTCAAGGCTGAGTCGTGGACAGTTTTGCTAAAAAAGGCTCTTCACAAGAATCTGTGGGCAAGTATTGGTTCCGGCAACTTGCCAAGAGTATGATACAAGGCAATTTTCAGGCAATCAGTTGTTCTGAAACCGAATGATT
>JAJRUU010000020.1 GCA_024277605.1 bacterium | reverse complement strand
GGGGCTAAAGCCCTCCCTACCCATTTAGTATATGTTTGATTGCAACTTGGTATAAAAGGCATTTTGCGGCTTGTGCAAAAACTTGGAGCGGACACTACTGACCTCTATTTGCGTAGGCTTATTTAGTACCCCGAAGAATGCGGCTTAATTGGTCTGTCGCATCATCTATCCCCGTAAATGGCTGCTTGACCGCATACCCCATTTCTTTTAATTTATGGCCTAATTCCAACAACATAGGCAAACGCAGCCCTACTTCAGTTATTATCTGCGGTTTAGTAAGCAACTGGTTGGTTTCGCCGCAGAAAAGCTGCTTTCCCCTGTCCAGTAAAAGCAGCTTTTGACCTAAATGTATTACCTCCTCCAGGGTAGAGGTGGTCAGGATAACCGCCATTTTTGCTTCTGTATTAAGCTGCTCTATCCATTTTAGTACGGTTTTGGTGGATTTGGCATCTAATCCGGCAAGCGGCTCATCTAATAATAATATATGCGGTTGATTCACCAATACACAGGCAATCGCCAGCCTGCGCTGCTCACCGGCAGAGAGTTCAAAGGGTGAGCGGTTTTTGAACTCCTCATAACCCAGCCCCACGCAAGCTAATGCGCAAATTACCCGCTCTTTTATCTCAGCCGCAGCTAATCCCTGCTGCCGCAGGGCATAGCTTATATCGTCATCCACCGTGGATTGAAAAAATTGCTCCTCCGGGTATTGGAACACCAGCCCCATATGCTGCCTTTGTACCGCTTTGCCTGCATATAATATTTCACCGGCTGATGCCGATAGTAAACCGGATAACAGTTGCAGCAGGGTAGTTTTACCTGCCCCACTATTACCCAGAACAACCCAAAAATCACCCTCATCCAGCTGAAAGCTGATATTCTTTAAGATAGGCGTATTCTGCTGTGAATTATAAGATAGGCTGGAAACTTTTAAGCTCATAATTGACCCAACAACTCATCTAGGGTGAATATAGGCAGATTAAGCGAAACTCCGGCAGCCGACAATTTTTGACATAAAGCCATCAAGGGCGGCAGTTCCAATCCCCAATTCTTCCAATCATGCGAACCGGAAAATATTTTATCGGCTGACTCATCCGCACACAGCCGACCTTGGTTGAGCACCAGCACCCGCTCGGCTCCCCTGGCATGCTCCACTCTATGGGAAAGCCAGATAATGCTCACCCCCTGCTCACGGTTCAACCGATGTACCAATTGCCACAATTGCTCCGCTTCAGCGAGGGCCAAAAATGCTGTAGGTTCATCCAATATTAAATAGCGCGGGTTCATAGTAAGTACCCCAGCCAGCGCCACCCGCTGTTGCTCCCCACCGGAAAGCTCAATGATCGACCGCTTTTCGTAATCCTCTAATCCCAACCAACGTAAGGCCTGTTCCACTCTGGACTTGATTTCTTCTGCTGTAAGCCCCAGATTCTCCGGACCAAAGGCCAGCTCCTCTTCTACCGTCGGGGCGATCAATTGCTCCTGCGGTCTGGACAAAACCAATCCCACACCTAACCAACCGGATCCGCTGTGTTGCCTGGTATTAACTCCGGACAGGCATACTTCACCAGAATGGGGCAACAACACCCCGCTCATTAATTTGCTTAAAGAACTCTTGCCGCTGCCGTTAGCCCCCAGCACAGCTATCCACTCACCCTCGGCAATTTCCAGGCTTACATCACTAAGAGCCTGAAGCTGCTGATTGCTCTTTGATTTATAACTAAAGCTAACATTATCTAAGCGTATCATATCAGTCTAAACTCAAGCTCCAGCTATATTGACAGTTTCAAATATAAATGTTATTTTAAGACATAGAATTGATGGTTTCGTAAAAAGTCCCCACATGTCACCCTGAACGAAGTGAAGGGTCTCGTATTGTATTGAAAAAAATAGATTCTTCGCAGAGTTTATCCTTGAGCATAGCGAAGGGCTCAGAATTACAGAGTGACGGTTTTCAGACTTTTTACGACTCCATCAGGATTGATTTGTCAAAAAGTTACCTGTTTTGCTATGCCTGTACGCACATTTTAAGTTCCTTCTGGAAAAAAAGTGCTTTAAAAACTAAGACCAATCTCCAGACCAAATTCTCCCACCATTATAGCGCTTAGCTTTCTGATTGTCATCCTTTTAGGGGCTATCCTGTTAAGCCTGCCCATGGCCAGCAAGTACCAGCGGCTTAATCTGGTGGATGCCTTATTTACCGCTACCTCGGCCACGTGTGTAACCGGCCTGACTGTGGTGGATACCGGGCAACAGTTTACTTTATTCGGGCAACTGGTAATACTGCTTTTGTTACAGGTGGGTGGTCTGGGAATCATGACTTTCTCTATTTTCTTCACCGTTTTGATGGGTAAGCGAATGAGCATGGCGGATAAGCTGGTCATGCAGGATACCTTACAATATTTTGAACTGGATAATATCGGTCGGCTGATAAAACGCATTTTGTTGGTTACCTTAAGTATAGAGGTCTTGGGGGCGATCCCCTTGTTTTTAAGATGGCGGGCTGGTATGGGCGCCGAAAAAGCATTCTATTACGCCATTTTTCATTCAGTGTCCGCTTTCTGTAATGCTGGATTTTCCCTGTTTCCAAAAGGAATGGAACCATTCCAACATGATATAATAATAAACCTGGGGATGATCAGTTTGATAACTCTCGGAGGCCTTGGCTTTGTGGTACTTATGGATATGACCAGGTTCTTTATGCTGAAATTAAAAAAGAAATCCTGTCGGCTTTCTCTGCAAAGCAAGGTGGTATTATCTACCAGCCTTGGACTTATCATTACGGGGACACTTTTGATATGGTTGTTGGAACTCAACAACCCGGCAACTGATGGAACATTCTTAAGCTGTCTTTTCCAATCAGTAACCGCCCGCACCGCCGGTTTTAATACGCTGCCTATAGGGGCGTTGAGCACTACATCGTTAATCATTATAATAATCCTGATGTATATCGGCGCCTCACCCGGCTCCACCGGCGGGGGGATCAAGACTACTTCTTTTACTATTTTTGTAGCCACATTGCGTTCCATGGTTTATGATCGTGAGCAGGTTCATCTATTCCATCGTACCATTCCCCGAAAAAGTATCCATAAGGTAGCCGCTATTATCGGTCTTTCTGCTTTTTTGATAATTATGGCAACTATTGCTTTAATATTGACGGAGAAAAATCAAGCTTTTGGCGCTCAAAAGGGTTACCCGCTACGTATTTTATTTGAGGTAGTATCTGCTTTTGGCACAGTGGGTCTGTCTACCGGTATTACCCCTATGCTTTCTAAGCTGGCGCGTTTTTTTGTCACTCTTATTATGTTTATCGGTAGAATCGGTCCCTTAACCCTGGCGCTGGCCCTTGGCAGAATTAAAACCCCGCCCTCTTATAAATATCCCGAGGGTAGGATTACCGTAGGTTAGGGGGGTGGACAAGTCCTCTTTTGATGGTTTCGTAAAAAGTCGTCATTCCCGCGAAAGCGGGAATCCATCCTGATTTTAACTATCGGAAAATACTGGATTCCCGTTTACACGGGAATGACAATAATATGTGTTTTTCGACTTTTTACGAGTTCGTCCTTATTAATCCAACGTCCTGAAGAAGCAGGCTGTGCCTGCCCGAATTATTCGGGTTAACAAGTGAGACATAGGTTGTAAGTCTTGAGTTCTGCTGTAGTTCCACATTTAATTTTAGTTGTCTTTTTATTATTGCTATCGGCGTGCTTTTCCGGCTCTGAGACGGCTTTGTTTTCGCTGAAGAAGATAAAGCTTAAAGAGCTGCAAGAAAAAGATGACCCGCAATCTAAGGCCATAACCCGCCTGCTTAGTAAACCGCGGCGCCTGTTGATCACCATTTTATTAGGCAATGAACTGGTTAACGTAGCCGCTACCGCTACGGCTACCGCATTGGCGATTGAACTGTTCGGCCATATGGGTGTCAATGTTGCCGTCAGTATTGCCATACTGGCAATGATCTTTCTGTTGCTCATCTTCGGTGAGGTCACCCCAAAGACCATTGCCGTATATAATCCACTGCGCTTTGCCTCAATTGCCGCTCCCGCACTGTATCTGTTATCCAGGTTGATTTTTCCCCTTATAATATCAATTCAGTGGTTAGTCGATCTGCTCATATCCCCTTTTTCCACATCCCCAACCGATACCGCAATTACTGAAGCTGAATTTAAATCAATACTCGATGTGAGTAAAGATAGGGGTATTCTGGAAGACACTGAACGGGAGATGATCCGCAATGTGCTCGATTTCACCGAAACTACTGTGGCGGAAGTGATGTTGCCCCGCAAGGATATGTTTTGCCTGCCGATAGAGGAAAATCCAAGCAGTGTGCTAAAGAAAATAAAGAAGAACTTGTTTTCCCGTATTCCGGTGTATCAAGGAAACATGGATCATATAGAAGGGATATTATATACCAAGGACTTACTGATCCATCAGGCCAAGCTGAAACCATATAAAGCCATAAGAGACCTCCTGCACCCCCCGCAACTGGTGCCGCAGTCTAAAAAAATCGGCGAATTACTGCGCGATTTTCAGATCCATAAGGTGCATCTGGCTATAGTGGTGGATAAATTTGGTAAAACACTGGGACTCATCAGCCTGCATGATATTTTAGAAGAGCTGTTTGGCGAAATTACCGATGAATCAGAAGTTAAAGAACGACTGGTGCGCAAGCTCAATCGCAATACCTATAAGGTGTCGGCTCTTATGCACCTTGACGACTTTAACCGAACCTTAAAAGCCGGCTTACCCCTACATGATTTTGAAACATTGGGCGGGTTTTTACATGAACTCTGGGGACGCATCCCGGCTAAGGGAGAAAAGATTCGCTTTGATAATCTGGAGTTTACCGTCACTAAACTCAAACGACGGCGCATTAATGAAGTACTGCTGAGAAAGAGGTAGTTATCGATGTCTGGTTGGGGTTTCATAGTTGCTATTATTATCTGCATATTGGCGGAGGGGTTTTTCTCCGGTTCTGAGATAGCTATCGTTTCGGTCAGTAAAATTAAGCTGAACCATATGGCTCAAAACGGTTCTAAGGCAGCCCAGTTGATTCAACGCATGCTGAAGCAGCCGACAAAGCTGCTCTCCACCACCCTGGTGGGCACCAACATTTCCACTATTGTAGCTACTGCCTTAACCACCACCATACTAACGCAACCATATCGGGAGCGGGCCGGGCTCTACGCCACCTTGATTGTGTTCCCCCTCACGCTTATCTTTGGGGAAATCATACCCAAAACCCTTTATCATCAGCACAGAAATAAGGTTGCGCTACTGATTGCGTACCCCTTGAAGGTCGTTTCGCTTGTTTTGTCTCCAATAGTACTGCTAATGAATGAATTTGTGGGATTAATGCTTAAATTGTTCAATGCAAAAGCAAGCCTGGAACAATTATTTGTTACCAAGGAGGAGTTAATAGCATTAGTATCGCAAGATAAGCATGGACAAATGCTGGAAAAAGTAGAACGGGAGATGATCGGCCGTATTTTTGATTTCGGCGATACCCTGGTTAAAGAAACGCTGGTTCCGCTGATCGATGTGGTAGCTGTAGATCGGGAGGCTACCACAAACCAGGTTATTAACCTTGTGCAAGAAAAAGGATTCTCCCGCTTCCCGGTATATTATGAACGGGTGGATAATATCATTGGCGTAATCAGCACCTTTGACCTTATCTATGCTAAAGAGGGAGAAAAGGATCTCACCCGCTTTATTGCTCCGGCCTATTAT
>JAJRUU010000191.1 GCA_024277605.1 bacterium | reverse complement strand
TTTCCACTCTAAGGTGGATAGATCATGGCATAAATCCCAGAGCAAATTGAAATCGAAAAAGTCTTTTTTGGGGTCAATCATCCTGATATACCTAATGTTTTTGTACCATTAAAATTTTTTTACCGGACAGTAGTGACATTTCATATCAAAAAATGAGTATTTTTGATTATAATCAATCTTTTCTTTTGGATTAAATTCAATAATTTTATTCAACTTATCAATTCTCCACCCATCGGGGATTTTCCCGAGCTCACCTGCCTGTGCGTCACACGCAGACAGGGAATCAAGCATCTTTCCACCGCTGGATTTGTAGGGCTTACCGTCCTCATTGGGGAATTCAAAGTCTACAAACCAGTGTTTAAAAAGTGTTTCGGCGATTTTTTCTAAAGTCTGGTTTTGCTGGCGCAGCAACTCGATTTTATCATCAAGACAAGTTAGAACAGCGGCAATGGCTTTTTGTTCGGGAAGGTCAGGTGCGTTTAAAGGAATTGGGTGTATGAAATTTCTATTTAAACTTGGGACTGCACTTCCAGAATTAAAGCGATTAAACTTTAAATTTTTAACGAGATAATAAACAAAATAAGGGTCTGAATCGTGAAATTCTTTAGCATATAAAGTTGTATTGTGTGCCCAAAAATCTTCCTTTATCAAAAAAGCATTCCCGATGTTTCCGCTCCTACCTATGGTAACGCTTGGCGCTTTTGTTGTATATTCATTATGATAGCCAATGATTCCATTCGAACCCATTATAGGATATTTACCTTCTATAACCTTGGACATTGGTAAATCATGGCCTCTTTGGAAGGTCACAAGTCCACCTAAAGTTGTCTCTTTCCATTCACTCATAATTATTTTTTCTTTTTATTTTTCTTAATCAACTTCGCCACTTCCCGGTCAAAGTCGGATACGTAATTTTTGTCCTGCACTTTGCGGTACTCTTCATATTCTTTGAGCGCCAGGGTTTGCGCCACTTCCTGGCTGATGGAACCGGCGTTAGTCAAAATTTCATACTCGCTGAACTTGAGAAAGGCATTCAACTTTTCTATCCAGTCTTTCATATACATAGGTTTACCCCGTACCGCCTGCAACTCGGCGTAATCCAAATACATCGTTACAATGCGGTTGAGTTGATCCAATTCGTCTCTTTCCAAATAGTTTTTGGCAACCGTTACGTCGCTGGGCATTATTTTGCCCTTAGGACTGCGCCGCCATGAGGTCAGCCCCATATTAGGCTTATCGCTTTTTGCCCGTTGGCTGACAATTTCCGCCGCTGTTTGTCCGGTAATGGCAAAATGCAGTTTATTTTGCACCGTGGCGAAAAACTTTTTGGTCTCTTCCGTCTTTGTGGAATAATCAATTGAGGTGGCGTAAATGTCGGTGATTTTCTGATACGACATCCGCTCGCTGGAGCGAATGTCACGGATTTCCTCTAAAAGCTCATCAAAATATCTGGCGCTGAACCTTGAGCCGTATTTAAACCTGTCGCTGTCTAAGGCAAACCCTTTATGGATATATTTTTGTAAAATCACAATCGCCCACTGGCGAAACTGTGTGCCTCGCTCAGAATTAACCCGATAGCCGACAGCAATAATGGCTTCCAGACTGTACATTTTTGTTTTGTAGTTTTTCCCGTCAGCGGCAGTTATTAAGAATTCCTTAATAACTGAATTTTGGCTTAATTCCCTGGAAGAAAAGATGTTTTTTAAGTGCATATTAATATTGGGGATGCTTGTATCAAAAAGTTCCGCCATTTTCTTTTGGGTCAGCCAGATGTTTTCATCTGCGTAAAGCACCTCAATGTTTACCGCCCCGTCCGGTGTTTGATAAAAAGTAATTTGATTGTCAGGTAGTTTCTTTTTTGTCATATTATTATCCCAAATTAAAGTCTATATTTGCTAATTGCTTTTTAATTTCTTCATCCAACCGCTTTTCTTCTGACATTTGTTCCCTTAACTCTTTTGTCAGAGCCGCCATTTTTTCAGAAAAAGGTACACCACCTGCCTGCCGCGCCCGACCATCAGCAATTGCTTTCTTTAGCCATTTACGGCCAAAGCCAGTTTTTAATTCCTTCTCTCTTTTAAGCGCTTGTTCTCTGGTTGGATATTCTTCATGGTGAGCAATGTAACGGGGTTTGTTTCGTTTTGTCCAATCAGCCCCTTTGCCGGATATATGTTCCTGCCACCTCTTACGTAAGTTTTCGGTATGCCCTATATAATAACTGCCGCCCTCACAAGCAATTGCGTAAGCATAATAAACGCCCGGTCGCGGCGCAGGCAGGTCATCTTCTTCATCGGGAATACCGACATAGCGTCCAGGGGTGAGGATATGTTTGTGTTTCTTGACATCATCCTAGCTTGCCGATTTACAGAATCCCTTCACATCCTCATATTTGCCGCCCTTTGTGCGCCACTGGTGATAAGTACCAGTTACCTTTTGAATATCTTCATCAGTAAACGCCCTATGGGTGCGATCCAGCATATAACCTGTTTCAGATGCGTCTATAAAAAGTATCTCCCCCATGCGTTTACGGCCTGCCTGTGCCGGGACGGCAGACAGGTCACCATTTCCGGTGCGTTTTCTAGAGATAAACCACAGACAGGCCGGAATGCCGGTATTATAAAAAAGCTGCTTGGGCAAGGCCACAATGCAATCCACCAGATCGGCTTCAATTATATTTTTGCGGATTTCACCTTCTCCTGAGGTATTTGAAGAAAGCGAACCGTTAGATAACACTAAGCCCATTATACCTTTAGGCGATAAGTGATATATCATGTGCTGCATCCAGGCAAAGTTGGCGTTGCCCTTGGGTGGTGTGCCGTATTTCCAGCGGGGATCATTTTGCAATAACTCGCCGCTCCAATCACTGTCATTAAACGGAGGATTAGCCAGGATAAAATCTGCTTTTAAATCAGGGTGCGCATCTTTTAAAAATGAACCCTCATTATTCCATCTTACTTGTGAGCCTTCAATACCACGCAAGGCAAGATTCATTCGGCACAATCTGTAAGTTGTCTGGTTACTTTCCTGCCCAAAAATAGAAATATCGCTCTTCTTCCCCTGGTGCTCTTCAACGAATTTCTCACTCATAATAAACATGCCGCCGGAACCGCAGCATGGATCATAAACCCTTCCCTTATACGGCTCAATCATATGCACCAATAACTGAACAATGCTTTTGGGGGTATAAAACTGGCCGCCCTTTTTGCCTTCCGCCGCTGCGAATTCACCCAGGAAATACTCATATACCCAGCCCAGGATGTCCTTGCTTTTGGCCGCTTCATCACCTAAGGCGATATTGCCGATTAAATCAATAAGACCGCCTAAAGATGCTTTATCAAGATTCGGGCGGGCATATACTTTAGGCAATATTCCTTTTAGGGTAGGGTTTTCCTTTTCAATGGCTTCCATCGCATCATCAATGTCTTTGCCTATGGTGGGAAGCTTGGCGTGTGAGTGAAGATACGACCAGCGGGCTTTTTGCGGCACCCAGAAGACATTTTCCGCCCGGTACTCATCCGCATCTTCCGGGTCAGCCCCCTCATAGTCGCCTTCGCCCTCTTTGAGCTTAGAATGTAAATCTTCAAATGAATCAGAGATATATTTAAGGAAAATCAAGCCCTGCACAATATGCTTATACTCCGCCGCATCCATGTTTTTGCGCAGCTTATCCGCCGCCTTAAATAGCGTTTTCTCTAGTGCCTCAGATTTGTTGTTGTTTTTCGCCATATTTGTCCCTGGTTTTACCCCGTAGGTTAAATTAATGTGTTGTTATCCGTTAACTGTCATTATTATACTAGTAAATGTAACAAAAAGGCAAATAATACATATCGCTTAAAAAAGAAAACCCCATTTTTTCTGGTAAAACTATCCACACCTTATTTATATAACTTGTCCCACAAGCCAATTTTACCCTGCTATCGGCAGACCTCTTTGTCTGCTACCGTCTGTTCTCTCTTCCACCATAACCCTTTTTGCGGTTGTCTTTTCGAGTAGCTGATACAGCTTTTTCTCGTGCGCTATAGTATGGTCATTCCTGACTGTTCGCCTGGTCTTTTTGCACAAAATATCCACCAAGGCAAAGCCAACCCTGTTTTTATCAGCCAAGAATGGTTAACCCGCCACATGGCGATTTTCGGCGGAACCGGCACAGGTAAGACCAATCTATTAGGCTACTTATTTAAGCGCCTAATTCAGGGCTACGGCTGCGCCTTTATTGATCCTAACGGCGATGCCAGCGAGGAGTTTTTATCTTTGATCCCCAAGCAATACCTGGATAGGGTTATCTATTTTAATCCACTAGGAGCCTGTCGGACTTTGGAGCATACGTATGGTAAAATGGTGTAGTGAATAACATATACCATAAGGGGGTGGAATGGGCGCAAAGTTTATACAAGTTGATCGAGAGACGCCGTATTTGTTGCCGCCATCGATTCAA